>NC_015380.1:110000-410000 GCF_000195085.1 Candidatus Pelagibacter sp. IMCC9063
AAGAAACTAATCTCTTAGTTTCGCGACAAACATGTCAAGGGTTGGTAAGGTTCTGCGCGTTGCTTCGAATTAAACCACATGCTCCACCGCTTGTGCGGGTCCCCGTCAATTCATTTGAGTTTTAACCTTGCGGTCGTACTCCCCAGGCGGATTATTTAACGCGTTAGCTATAATACAGAGAAATAATTCCCCACATTTAATAATCATCGTTTATGGTATGGACTACGAGGGTATCTAATCCTCTTCGCTACCCATACTTTCGTATCTCAGCGTCAGTAATGATCCAGAAAGCCGCCTTCGCAACTGGTGTTCTACATAATATCTACGAATTTCACCTCTACACTATGTATTCCGCTTTCCTCTATCATACTCTAGCTAAATAGTTTTAATTGCAGTTCCAAAGTTAAGCTTTGGGCTTTCACAATTAACTTATCTAGCCGCCTACATACTCTTTACGCCCAGTAATTCCGAACTACGCTAGGTCCCTTCGTATTACCGCGGCTGCTGGCACGAAGTTAGCCGGACCTTATTCTTCGGGTACAGTCATTATCTTTCCCGACAAAAGAGCTTTACAACCCAAAGGCCTTCTTCACTCACGCGGCATCGCTGCATCAGGCTTTCGCCCATTGTGCAAGATTCCCCACTGCTGCCTCCCGTAGGAGTCTGGGCCGTATCTCAGTCCCAGTGTGGCTGATCATCCTCTCAAATCAGCTATTGATTATAGCCTTGGTGAGCTTTTACCTCACCAACAAGCTAATCAAATGCGGGCTCATCTTTTGGCATTAAAACTTTCTCCGTTAGGACTTATCCGGTATTAGCACAGGTTTCCCCATGTTGTTCCGAACCAAAAGGCAGATTCCCACATGTTACGCACCCGTCTGCCGCTAGGTATTGCTACCCCGCTCGACTTGCATGTGTTAGGCGTGCCGCCAGCGTACGTTCTGAGCCATGATCAAACTCTCAAGTTTAATAACGGCGTACACAAGCTTTCGTGTATTTTAAAAAAATACACAACTTACATAAAATTACTTTTTTATAAGTTTACTTAAAGCGTGTACGACAAATTTTTTTTTGACAAAAAATAACCGTCCACGCTTCTCTTCCAAATTTACGATTTCAAGAGCTCAACAAAACTACTGAAAATTCTCTGGTTTAAGAAAGAATTTTCCTTAATTTTGTTATGTTTTTTGTATAAATCACACCTAAATAACAGTTATTATTCAGTGCAAGGACTCGAGTAAATATTGATAAATAGGCAACAAGTCAATAGCTAGAAACATAAAAAAATACCACTTTTAAAGGGCTTTTTTTCCTTTTTTAATTATTTATCAACTGTAAGTATATAAAATATAGAAAAATGAAAAAAAATCACCAAAAAATTCCTCGAAATTACCTAATAATATTTTTGATTTTAATTTTTTTTGCTCTTTTATTTTTTGTTTTTTCCTCCAAAGATTTTGTCTCCAAAGGCTATCTAAATGAGCGTGAAGAATCTACAAAAGAATCGAAAAAAGAATTTAAAGATGCCTATTCTTTTTTTTTCAATACCGATTTTATTCCTAATAAAAAAATTATTAAAGTTGTTGCAGGAGATTCACTGCAAAAAATTTTATTAAAAGAAAAAATTTCCAAGGTAGAGGTCAATAAAATTTATCAAAAGACTAAAGGTATAGTTGATTTAACAAAAATAAAGCAAGGGCAAACTATAACTATTATATTTCGAATAAAACAAAACAAGCCATCAATATCTAGAATAACTTTTCAAGTAGATGAACTTTCTACAGCTTACATTTACTACAGCAACAAAACAGATGATTACGAAGTTAGACTTAATCAAAAAAATTTGGAAAAGATAAATTTTTTAGCAAAAGGAGTTATTGTAAATAGCTTGTTTGCTTCTGCTCAAAAAATAGACGTAGATGCTGAAGTTGTAGTTGAGTTTGCAAGGATATTTGGATTTGAAATAGACTTTCAAAGAGACATACGAAAAAATGATGAATTTCGAATTTTTTATGAACGGTTTGAGGATGATGAGGGAGAAAATTTTAAAAATGGAAATATTTTATTTGCTTACTTAAAAAACAGTGGAAGAGAAATTAAACTTTACCGATACAAAGATAGCAAAAATAATATTGGTTATTTTACGCCTGATGGAAAAAGTATTGAAAAAGCTTTGATGAAAACGCCAATTAATGGTGCAAGATTATCTTCTGGCTACGGAATGAGAAAACATCCTATTTTAGGTTATAATAAATTACATCAAGGAACAGATTTTGCTGCACGTAGAGGAACACCAGTTATGGCTTCTGGCTCAGGAACAGTGGAGAGGGCATCGTGGTTTGGAGCGTATGGAAAATATGTTCGAATAAGACACAACTCAACTTATAAAACTGCTTATGCGCACCTATCTAAGTTTGGTAGAAATATTAAAGCTGGAAGAAAAGTTAAACAAGGACAAATTATTGGTTACGTAGGAAGTACTGGTAGATCAACCGGACCTCACCTTCATTATGAAGTGTTGGTAAATAATAAAAGAATTAATTCGCAAAGACTGAAGCTTCCTTCGGGAAAAAAATTGTCACAAAATGAAATGGAAAATTTTAATTTAGAAAAACAAAGAATTGATCAGTTGGCAGAAATTTCTAAGACTACTAAATAGTTTACTTCTTAACAGCTTCTTCAGTTACAGTCTTTGAGGCATCAGCTTCTGCTTTCGCAGCGTCTTGCGAAACTATATCATCTTCAGTTTCTGTATTTTCATTCTCTGGCTCATTTAAAGACTCCTCGCTTTTAATAACTGGCTTTGGTTCTGGTGGTAACAATCTTGCATAATGATCTGCATGTTGAAAATAGCTTTCCGCTAAAATAATATCTCCAACAGAAAGGGCGTCATTAGCCAATGTTTTGTATTTATCAAACATTTTAGTTGCATTTCCGCCCCCACGATTGCCGTTTCTATTTCTTGAAAAATTGTTGTTGTTGCCCGTTTCTCCAAGAGAAACTATTTGACCTGAACCACTATTTCTAAAATTAGCATTAGGTCTGCGACCATTACTTCTTGGGTTATTACGACCTCTCGGTCTTCTTACAAAATTTGGCATTTAGATTGTTTTTTAATTCTATTTTAAAATATTATTTAATAGATGTTTTAAAGTCACATATTCTTAAACATTTGTCAAAAGAAATTTATCCTATTTTAGATGCTAGAATACATCTTATTTCCCCATTGATTAATCGATATTTGTCTAGAACTCTAAAAGAGTTCTCTGCCAAAATCTCTTTTATTTTAAAAAACTGCTGGTCACCCAGCTCCAAAGCTAACAATCCATTTTTTTTCAAAGACATGGACGCAAAGGTAATAATTTTTTTATAATGAGATGTTCCATCATGACCTCCCTTCAGTGCAGTTTTTGGCTCAAAATTTTTAACATCTATTTCTAAATTGTCATACTCAGCTGAAGACAAGTAGGGAGGATTAGATAGAATTACGTCAAATTTTTTCAATGTAAGGAAATGAAAAATACTTTCTTTATGAAGCTCAACTCTTTTATTAAGCTTGTAATTCTTAACGTTAATTTTTGAAACTGCTAAAGCATCTGAACTAATATCTAGTCCGATACCAATACTTTTTTTAAGCTCTCTTAAGCAAGAAATTAGCAAACATCCAGACCCACATCCGATATCCAAAAGCTGCAATACTTTTGATTTGTCTTTAATTTTTTTTAAAACCATTTCAATTAGAATTTCTGTTTCTGGTCTTGGAATTAAAGCTCTCTGATCTACAAAATAAGTTTCATTCCAAAAATCTTTTTTATTTAAAATGTAGGCCACTGGTTCTTTATTTTTTCTTCTCTCTATCAGCTGACTCATTAGAAGTTCTTGAGATTTATTTAGAATCAAATTGTGTTGAGTAGATAGATTAATTCTATCAGTTTTTAAAACTGAAGCTAAAATTATTTCAGAATCTATTTTTGCAGTTTTGATATTAATATTTAATAAATTCTTACAATTTTTTTTTAAAGCCTCTAAAACTGTAGTCATGCATTACTTGACATTTTCTAACAACTCTTCCTGATGCTTTATTTGTAAAGCATCAGACATTTCTGCAAAATCATCACCTGCTAAAAAACCTGTTAGTTTGTGCAAGGTTAAATTAATTCTATGATCGCTAACTCTTCCTTGAGGAAAATTATAAGTTCTAATTCGTTCCGATCGGTCTCCAGTTCCAATTTGACTTTTTCTTGCAACCGAACGTTCATTTTCTAATCTTAATCTTTCAGCCTCATACAGCCTGGATCTTAAAATAGTCATCGCTTTGGCTTTATTTTTGTGTTGAGATTTTTCATCTTGTATTGCAACCACCACACCTGTTGGAATGTGTGTAATTCTAACTGCACTGTCGGTTGTATTAACAGACTGTCCGCCCGGCCCTCCAGATCGAAAAACATCTATTCTTAAATCGTTTTCATCAATCTTAACATCTACTTCTTCCGCTTCTGCTAGAACAGCAACAGTTGCTGCAGATGTGTGAACTCGTCCTTGGGTTTCTGTATCGGGTACACGCTGAACTCTATGCACCCCAGATTCAAACTTTAGTTTAGAAAACACATTTTTTCCTGTAATTGTGAAGACGATTTCCTTGTATCCTCCAGCCTCACTAGCAGAAACACTTAACACTTCTACTCTCCATCCATTGATAGATGATACTTTTTGATACATATTAAATAGATCAGAAGCAAATAAAGAAGCCTCCAAACCACCTGTGCCAGCCCTAATCTCCACGATGGCATTCTTCTCATCTGCCTCATCTTTTGGAAGTAAAAATACTTTGACTTTTTTTTCATACTCCTGTTCTTTTGATTTAATTTCTTCGAGATCATGTTCTGCCATCTCTCTAATTTCAATATCTGAATCCTTGTCTGATAAGATTTTTTTAAGATCTTCTTTGTCTTTTATGGCATCAATATAGCTCTTGATGGTCTCTATTATTTCTCCAATTGAAGAATATTCCTTAGAATTTTTAACAAACTCTTTTTTATCAATATCGGTTTTCGAAAGGCTAGATTCTAAATCATTATAGCGATTAACAATACTTTCTAATTTTTCTAAAGATATCATGAATTACTCCTTAGCTTTCTGCTCTAATTTCAGCAGCTTTATTTTCTACTAAAGATACAACGTGATCAATAATTTCTTCTGATGCCACCTTATGATCTGCGAGACCATGTAAGTAGATCATATTACTTCCCTTACCACCTCCTGTTAGACCAATGTCGGTTTGGGAAGCCTCACCCGGACCATTAACCACACACCCAATAATAGATAAGGTAAGAGATTCTTTAATGTGTGATAATTTTTTTTCTAAAATTTCCACAGTCTTGATTACTTCAAATGCCTGTCTTGCACATGAAGGACAGGAAATTATTTTTACGCCTCTATGTTTTAAGTTTAAACTTTTTAAGATCTCCAGCCCAGCCTTGACCTCATCTACTGGATCTGAAGAAAGAGAAACTCTAATAGTATCTCCAATACCATCCATGAGAAGCATTCCCATTCCGATTGAAGATTTAACAGTACCTACAAAATAACTACCTGCTTCTGTTATTCCAAGATGTAACGGGTAATTACACTTGGAAGCTAAGAGTCTGTAAGAGCTAGTTGCTAGAAAAATATCAGATGCTTTGACGCTAATTTTAAAGTTAAAAAAATCTAAATCTTCTAAAATTTTTATGTTTAGCATGGCGCTTTCAACCAATGCTTCTGGGCATGGCTCTTTGTATTTTTCCAACAACGTACTATCTAATGATCCTCCATTTACTCCAATTCTAATAGAACAATTAAAATCTTTTGCAGCTTTTACTATGTCTGCAACTCTATCCTTAGATCCAATATTTCCTGGATTAATTCTTAAGCAGCTTGCACCAGATTTTGCAGCTTCAATCGCTCTCTTATAATGAAAGTGTATGTCTGCAACAATCGGAATATTAGTTTGCTTTACTATTTGCGATAAAGCTTTTGTAGAATCTTCATCTGGACACGAAACCCTTACAATGTCAGCCCCTGCTTCTTCCAGGTCGTTGATTTGCTTCACAGTGCTGGGAATATCTGTTGTCAGGGTGTTAGTCATAGATTGAACCGATATAGGAGCATCACCACCTACCAAAACATCCCCTACATGAATTTGTTTAGATTTTCTTCTATTGATTGTTCTAAAAGGTCTAATTGTGCTCATTTTATTTATCTAGCTCAAAAATTTGATGAATTGTTTTCACTGCTTCCTTAGTATTTTTTTCATCAATCAATACTGAGATTTTAATTTCGGAAGTAGAAATAACCATAATATTTATTTTTTTGGACGATAATGCATCAAACATTCTATAGGCAACTCCGGGATGAGTAATCATACCAGCGCCCACAATTGAAATCTTAGAAACATGACCATCCGTTAATAGTTTATCAAAATTTAGCTGCTCTTTTAATTTTTCTAAAACTGAAGTAGTTTTTTGCAAATCATCTCTTTTGATTGTAAATGTAACATCTGTTTTAGAATTGTCTGCCGAAACATTTTGAACAATCATATCAATAACTATATTATTTTCATACAAAGGTTTGAAAATTGAAGAAGCAACCCCAGGCTTATCTTTTACCCCTTGCAAAGTAACTTTTGCATCATCACTTGAATAAGCCACTCCTGTGATAACCTTATCGTATGAAACCCTATCCTGGCTGCCAATTTTGGTTCCTGAATTATTAGAAAATGTAGATTTTACATAAATATCGACATCGTTAATCATGGCTTTTTGTACAGAACTGCTTTGCATCACTTTTGCTCCAAGTGAGGCCATCTCTAACATTTCCTCATATGAGATTTTTTCAATTTTTTTTGCCTTGCTCTCTAAATCCGGATTGGTAGTGAATACACCATCTACATCTGTATAAATTTCACAAAAGTCTGCTTCTAAACATTTTGCAATTGCAACTGCGGATGCATCTGAACCACCCCTGCCGATTGTGCTAATTCTGTTGCCTTCCGTTAGGCCTTGAAATCCTGGAATGATTGGAACAATATCTTGGTCTATACAGTCATTTAATACTTTTGAATTAACTGAAATGATTCTACTATTTTTATGATCTCCTTCAGTCACAATAGGTATTTGCCACCCTAACCAAGATCTGGATTTAATTCCAAATTTTTGCAAAGCTGCTGCCAACAGCGTAGCAGTAACTTGCTCACCTGAAGATAAAAGAGCATCATACTCATCGCTAGGAAAACTATCTGAAATTTTTTTAGATTTTTGAATTAAATCATTAGTGACACCAGCCATAGCAGAAACTACCACGGCAATTTTATGATTTTGATCAATTTTTGCTTTAATTATATTGGCAACATGTGAGATTCTATCTGTATCTGCGACAGAAGTACCACCAAATTTCATTACAATTTTAGACATATAAAGTATATTTTTAACATAATTACTCTGCTAAATAAAAATAAGCAATAACACAAAAGGCTATGAATAAAAAAACAGCTAATGAGCAAGAAGTTAAAAAGTTTTCTAATATGGCTTCTGAGTGGTGGGATCCTAATGGGAAATTTTCCCCTTTGCACAAGTTCAATCCTGTAAGACAAGAATACTTAATTGACAGAATTTCCTCTCACTTTTCATTGAGTCTTGATAAAAATTTTTCATTTTCAAACCTAACACTTTTAGATATTGGTTGTGGAGGAGGTTTGCTATGTGAACCTTTTGCTAGATTGGGCGCGCAAGTTACAGGAATTGATGCTTCCAAAAATAACATTGAGGTAGCAAAAATACATGCGCAAAAAACAAATTTGCAAATTCAATATTTAAACAAGCTTCCAGAAGAAATAAAAAATAAAAAATTTGATGTAATTTTATGCATGGAAGTGATTGAGCATGTTGATAATGTTAATTTTTTTGTCGAAAGCTGCTCAAAACTTTTAAATAAAAATGGAATTATTTTTTTTGCAACAATTAATAGAAATCCAAAGTCTTATTTATTTGCAATTGTGGGTGCAGAGTATGTCTTGAGGTGGCTACCTGTAGGAACGCATGATTGGAAAAAGTTTGTAAAACCTCAGGAGATGATTAATTATGTATCCACTCAACAATTGATACACCAAGAAACTAAGGGGGTTACTTTTAATCCCATTCTTAATAAATGGTCACTAAGTAATGATACTTCTGTCAATTATATGACCTGCTTTACAAAAAGCTAACTGTCAGTTTTGTCTACCCAAGGTATAGAATTAATTTCTATCCCCTCTTCGATTAATTCTTTATTTTCTTCTAGGCTAGTTTTACCATAAATATTTCTCACATTTTTTTTATCGTAGTGAATGGAGCGAACTTCAGATGCAAAATTATTCCCTACATATTCTGCATTTTTTTCTACATATTTTCTAAGTTCTGTTAATTTTTTTTGAACATTTTGATAGACTTCTCTTTGCTGGTTATCATCAGTCTCTTTTTTTTTACTACCCACTACTTGCGGGGACATAATTTGTTTAGAAATTTTTTTAGAAACTCCACATATACAACTAAGTAAGTTTTTTTTCTCTAGCCTATCAAACTCTTTGGAACTGCTAAACCAACTCTCAAACTCTTCTCCACATTCACATTTAAGTTGGTATTTGATCATAAATTTAATAGTCCAAGAACTACTCCTTATTAAAAAAAAGAATAACAGTTCCTAAATTAAATCCAAATTTGTTAATTTTTGCGATATTAATCAGATAGTTTTTATCCTGCAGGAACATCCAATCATCAAAATTAACTTTTATTTTTTTTGATCCAATTGGTAAGTTAAATGTATATTTCCAATTAAAGGCGTTCCCACTGGTTGATCCAGAAGCTTTACCAATAACTCCATCTGCAAAACCAGTGTAAAAATTTTCACCTTCTTTGGTAATAGTCCATTCACGAAATTCTTTGCTTCCATCATCATAAATAAAATCTTCTTTTAAAATGAGTGTTTTTCCATCCCAAGTTCCGTCTATATAAACGATAAAAGATTTCTTTATATTCCCAAATCTATCTTCAAAAACACCTCTTGCAGTAGTTTTGCCAGAAAAATATTCCTCTAGTTTTAACTCTGGTTTCTTTAATTTAAATTCTTCAAGTTTCATAGTTGAGCAACTATTTAGCACAGACAGTAAAAGAATTGCTAAAAAAATATTTTTAATTCTACTCATGATTTAAGCCATATAAGTTTGCGTTAATTTTATCTATTATTGTTTTACTACCTTCTAAAAATTTTACCTTACACAAGTCTGCCGCAGCTAACCATTGAATTTGCTGATTCTCCTTAGCTTTCACTATTCCGGTCCATTTTCTCATGTAAAAAACAGCCATTATAACAATGCTATTTAATTCATAGCTATGTGAGACATTGTCAATAATTGAGAGGTCTTTGCTTTTGACTTTAATTCCCAACTCTTCTTCTAACTCTCTAATAATAGCATCGTAAAAACTTTCTCCTCTTTCTAATTTTCCACCAGGGAATTCCCAGTAATGAGGAAAGGGTTTGCCTGTAGGTCTTTTGGTGATTAAAATTTTATTTTTTTTAAGCAGAATGCAAGAAGATACAAATACAATCTTCACAACTAACTTCGATAGTCTGCATTAATTGAAATATATTTTTTGGTCAAATCACAAGTGTAAACTGAAAAATTATTTTTACCCGATCTCATATCCACATGGATTAAAATCTCTTTATTCTTCATGTGCTCTTTCACATCTGACTCTTTGTAATTTTTTACAATCTCTCCATTTCTAAAAATTGAAGTTGGCCCAATTTTTAATGACACTTTTTCCATTTTTATATCAGGACTGGCTTTGCCGATCGCCATCATTATTCTACCCCAATTAGGATCCTCTGCTGCAATTGCTGTTTTTACCAGAGGGGAATTCGCGATTGAAAATCCAATAGTTTTTGCTAAATTTTTATTTTTACAATTAGTTATATTAATGGTTATAAATTTTTGAGATCCCTCGCCATCAGCAACAATTTGTTTTGCAAGATCCAGCATAACTATTTTTAATTTTTGCTCAAATATTTTTGCTGCTGGAGAGTTTTTATTTGTTATTAATTTATTTTTTGACTTATTCGTAGAAAATAACAAAACCATATCATTGGTTGATGTATCGCCATCCACTGAAATGGCATTAAAAGTTTCTTCTACATTTTTTTTTAAAAAATAATTTAACACAGGGGAGGAAATATTTGCATCTGTAAATATAAAACCAAACATGGTTCCCATGTTAGGAAAAACCATGCCAGATCCTTTTGCAATTCCTGAAATATTAATTTTTTTATTATTAACATCGAAAGATTCATAAGCCATCTTGGCAATTGTATCAGTTGTCATTATCGCGTTAGCTGCACCAATCCATTCAAATTTATTGGGCTTTACTGATCTTTCCATTAGCTTGTCTATAGAATATTTAATTTTAAGAAGAGGAAATTTTTCACCAATCACCCCCGTCGAAGCAAACAAAATATCTTTTTGAGAAATATTTTTATTTCTGGAAATTAAATAAGCGAGTTCTTTGATGGCAATATACCCTTGCTGTCCATTTAAAGTGTTTGCATTTTTTGTATTTACAAAAAGAGCTTTGATTTTTTTTGATGTGATACTTTTATTCCATACAATGCAATGAGATTTGGTTGACGATTTTGTATAAACGCCTGCAAAAGTAGCCCCTTCTTTAAAATAAAAAAAACAAACATCGTCTCTTTGCTTTTTATAGAGATCCGCAGAAGCAGTTGATAATTCCATCCCTTCTATTGCTGGAAGGTCTTTAGTAGTCTTGCCTTGCTGGCCTTTAATGCCAAAAATTTCACTAAATTTTATTGCCATAATTAATAATTTGATAAAGAAGTGGTTTATAAGTTAGAAATACAAACTTTACTATTAATAATTTAAGCAAAACCTGAGTAGAAATGTTGAAAAATTTAAATTTTCTAAAAAAAATTTTTGGTTCCACCAACCAGCGAAAAATTTCTGCTTTAAACTCTACAGTTGAGCAGATCAATAAGTTGGAAGAGTCATTTATAAAACTATCTGACACAGAGCTAAAAAGTAAAACTAATGAATTCAAAAAAAGACTCCAAGACAAAGATACCCTCGATATAATTTTGCCTGAAGCTTTCGCAGCAGTTCGTGAGGCTAGTAAAAGAGTAATTGGTCAAAGACATTTTGATGTTCAGTTAATGGGTGGAATTATTCTACATCAAGGAAAAATTTCTGAGATGAAAACAGGTGAGGGGAAAACGCTAGTTGCGACACTTCCTGTATATTTAAATAGTTTACAAGAAAAAGGAGTTCACGTTGTAACCGTAAATGACTACCTAGCAAAAAGAGATTCGGAATGGATGGGTCAGATTTATCAGTTTTTAGGGTTAAGCGTTGGTTGTTTAACAGCAAATGTCCAAGACGAAGATAGGGAAAAAATTTACAATTGTGATGTAGTGTATGGAACAAACAATGAGTTTGCTTTCGATTACTTGCGAGACAACATGAAGCTTTCTCTTGATGAGATGGTTCAAAGAGATTTTCATTACTGCATTGTAGATGAAGTAGACAGCATTCTAATTGATGAAGCTAGAACTCCACTAATAATATCAGGTCCCTCTGAAACAGACTCTTCTAATTATTTTGTATGTAATAAGCTTGTTCAAGAACTAAAGGCAACTGATTACCAGGTTGATGAAAAAGATAAGAATATTAACTTAACAGACTCTGGCATCGATTCGGTTGAATCAAAACTTTCAAAGATGAAACTTTTACAAGGTAGTAACTTTTACGATCCTAGCAATTTATCTCTTGTTCATCATATTAACCAATCTCTTAAAGCGAATATTTTATTCATCAAAGACAAAGATTACATCTTAAGAGATAATCAAGTTCAAATTATTGATGAATTTACTGGAAGAGTGTTGGAGGGAAGAAGATATGGAGATGGATTACATCAGGCAATAGAAGCAAAAGAGGGAGTTCCTATTCAAAGTGAAAATCAAACTTTTGCATCTACTACCTACCAAAACTATTTTAGACTTTATAAAAAACTTGCAGGAATGACAGGTACCGCCATAACAGAAGCAGAAGAATTTTATGACATCTATAGACTGGATGTAGTTGAAGTTCCTACGAATGTAGTGATGTCTCGTAAAGATTTAAATGATCAGATTTTTAGAACTGAGAAAGAAAAATTAAATGCAATTGTGCAAGATATTAAAGAAGCTCGTAATAATAAGCAGCCTGTTTTAGTGGGCACAACTAGTATAGAAAAATCAGAAAAAATATCCAACATATTAAAACAAGAAGGGATTAAGCATAGTGTCCTTAATGCTAAGCAGCATGAAAAGGAGGCTGAAATTATTCAATTAGCTGGGTGTCCTGAATCAGTAACTATCGCAACAAATATGGCTGGAAGAGGAACCGACATTCAGTTGGGGGGAAATCTAGACGTTAGATTAAAGAATGCAACTGATAACGAATCTGAAAAAAAATTACATAAACAAGATAAGGAGGCAGTCATCCAATCAGGGGGGCTGTTTGTAATAGGAACTGAAAGACATGAAAGCAGAAGAATAGATAATCAGCTAAGAGGTCGATCGGGAAGACAGGGAGATGCTGGAAAAACTATTTTTTATTTAAGTCTTGAAGACGACCTCATGAGGATTTTTGGATCAGAAAAAATTGACTATATGTTGCAAAAATTAGGATTTAAAGAGGGAGAGTCAATTGATCATCCTTGGATTAATAAAGCTCTTGAAAAAGCTCAACAAAAAGTTGAAGCAAGAAATTTTGATATTAGAAAAACTATTCTTCAATTTGATGACGTGATGAGTGACCAAAGAAGAGTTATCTATGAACAAAGATTAGATGTTATGAAAACCGAAAATATTTACTCTATTGTAGATAATATTTTCAAAGAAATAATTGATAACATACTTTTGCAGAGCACTCATTTAGAAGAAGATAATGAAAGAAAAGAAAATATTAAAAATAAGATTGAAAGAGTGTGTGGAATTAGAATGTCCGATCTTGATTTTAAAAATTTTATTTCAAGTTCAAAACAAAAAAAAGTAGAGCTTTTAGAAAAAAATTTTAAGAGTAAAAGAGCATCAAGAATTGATAAAATAACAGAAATCAACAATCAGGATATTGAGAGAAAAATATTCTTACAAAACTTAGATTTTGAATGGAGAAATCACCTTCAATATTTAGAGCAGCTTAGGCAATCTGTTGGTTTAAGAGGGTATGGTCAAAAAAATCCTCTAGATGAATACAAAAGAGAAAGCTTTGGATTGTTTCAAAATCTATTAGATAAAATTAAAGAAAATCTAATACTTTTTTTATCAAACCTAGAAGTATCTTTAGATGAAACCAAAAATAAGAACGAACCTACCGATAAAGCATTAGAGCAAAATAAAATTGAAGGCTGTTTATTATCTAGTAATCCTAAAGAAAAAATTTCAAGGAATGAAAAGTGTCCTGCGACTGGAAAAAAATTCAAACATTGTTGTGGATCTTTAGTATAACCACCACATTATAGCAGCTACTAAAACCGAAGCTCCCAAAATAATAAATGCTTTTTTATTCTTAATAAAACTTTTTCTTGAGAAATACATTGCATTTTCGTGGTTAAATATATTAATTTCCTCTGGCAGCTTTGTACCAATGGATAGAAATTTATTTTTTCTTTCTTTAAGAATTTCATCTGCGCTTTTTCCAGAAAAGGACTTTAAATTTTCTACTAAACTTTGCTTGATGTGTATCGCGGCTTCTTTGGGGTTTCTGTGGGCTCCTCCAAGCGGCTCTTGTATAATCTCGTCTATTATCTGATGGCCTAATAAATTTTGTGCAGTTATTTGCATAGATTCTGCTGCCTCTTTTGATTTAGATGCATCCTTCCATAAAATAGAAGCACATCCTTCTGGAGAAATGACTGAATAAATAGCATGCTCAAGCATCAAAACTTTATTGGAAGTAGCAAGTGCAATGGCACCGCCGGATCCACCCTCCCCAATCACTACCGATATAATTGGTTGTGAAACTGAAAGACAACAATCAATAGACTTTGCTATTGCCTCCGCTTGACCTCTCTCTTCTGCTCCTTTTCCTGGATAAGCACCTGGAGTATCAATAAAAGTTATTACTGGAATCTTAAATTTTTCAGCTAATTTCATTAAACGAATGCATTTTCTGTAACCCTCTGGACGCATCATGCCAAAATTTCTTTTTAATCTACTTTCTGTATCACTTCCTTTTTCCTGACCCAAAACTAAAACGGATTGATTTTCTAACTTTGCAAAACCGGCGATGATAGCCTCATCCTCACCAAACAGCCGATCTCCTGAGATAGGCTGAAAATGTTCAAAAATATTTTCAATATAAAAATTCGACTTAGGTCTCTCACTATGTCTTGCAACTTTAGTTTTTTTCCATCCATCAAGACTTTGATAAATTACACTCGTTTTTTTATCAATTTCGGACTGTGCTTTTTGTATTTCTTCATTATTTAAGGAAGACAGTCCCGTATTTTCAAAAGGATTTTTTAGATTCTCTATGTTGGAATCTAGCTGCTCAAGCTCTTTTTCAAAGTCTAAATACTGCATTAATTAAATATAAGTTTTTATTATTGTATATACATGAAACAAAAATAACAATTAATTGATACCTGTAATTAAATAGTATTAATTTTAATATCTTAAATAAATTGACTTTTTGACTTTTTAGTCCATTTTAGCCCTTCAAAAAATGTCATCAAACTTTATTAACGTAGAAAAAACCAAAATTAACGAGGACCTATATAATTTTGTTAATAATGAAATTATTCCAGGCACTTCGATAGACAAAGATATTTTTTGGAAAGGCTTTGTTTCCTCTTCAAATGAATTGGCTAAAAAAAATAAGTCTCTCTTAAAAAAAAGAGCTGATCTTCAAAAGAGTGTGGACACTTGGCATGTTGATAATAAAGATAATTTTAGCCTTAAGTCGTACAAAATTTTTTTAAAAGAAATTGGCTACCTTGTTGATGAGCAGGAAGACTTTAAAATAGAAACTGCAAATGTTGATGATGAAATTTCTAAGATTGCAGGTCCTCAACTTGTTGTGCCTATTGACAATGCGAGGTATGCATTAAACGCAGCAAATGCAAGATGGGGTAGTCTTTACGATGCGCTGTATGGAACAGATGCAATCTCCGATGAGAATGGTTGTGAAAAATTAAAATCATACAATCCAAAAAGAGGGAAAAAAGTCATAGACAGTGGAAGAGATTTTTTAAATCAAATTGCTCCCTTAGATAAAGGTAACTGGAAAGATGTTTCAGGATTTTTAATAGAAAATGGAAACTTAGCTATTCATCTGTCTGATCAATCTAAAACGCAATTAAAAAATAAAGAAAAATTCATAGGTTATGTGGGAGAAAAAAATAAACCTAGTTCAATTCTATTAAAGAATAATTATTTACATGTTGAGCTGCAAATAGATTCCCAACACATTATTGGGAAAGACGATCCATCTCATATTAGTGACATTGTTATTGAATCAGCAATATCAACTATTATGGATTTAGAAGATTCTGTGGCTGCAGTAGACGCTGAAGATAAAATTAATTGCTACAGAAATTGGCTTGGAATCGCAAAAGGAACTCTTCAAGCTGAAATGGAAAAGAACGGAAAAAAAATTATAAGAAAACTAAATTCGGATAGAAAATATTTAGATACAAATGACAATCCAATTAGCCTTCACGGCAGATCTTTAATTTTGTTGAGAAATGTAGGTCATCTAATGACCAATCCATCGATTTTATTAGATGATGGATCTGAAATTCCAGAAGGAATATTGGATGCTTTCATAACTACACTTTGTGCACTTCATGATATGAAAAATAAGCTTAATTCAAGAGCTGGCTCTGTCTATATAGTTAAACCAAAAATGCATGGTCCAGAGGAAGTTGCTTTTGCAGATGAAATTTTTACTCACGTGGAAAAAGTTTTAAACTTAAAACCCAATACGGTAAAAATAGGAATTATGGATGAGGAAAGAAGAACTACTGTGAATTTGAAAGAATGTATTAGGCAGGCAAAAAAAAGAATTGCTTTTATTAATACTGGTTTTTTAGACAGAACTGGAGATGAAATGCATACCTCTTTTCAGGCAGGACCAATGATTTTTAAAAGTGAAATGAAAAAATCTAAATGGCTGTTAGCTTACGAAAATTGGAATGTGGATATAGGATTAAGCTGTGGATTTTCAGGAAAAGCTCAGATTGGTAAAGGAATGTGGGCAATGCCCGATAGAATGAAAGACATGTTGGACCAAAAAGCAGGTCATCCTATTGCAGGAGCTAATTGTGCATGGGTCCCTTCCCCTACTGCTGCTACGTTACATGCCACCCACTATCATAAAATAAATGTTTTTGAGAGACAGCAAGAATTATCGTCAAGAGACAGGGCAAACATAGATGATATTTTAAATATTCCTATGGCAGACAGGCCGAACTGGTCTAAGGAAGAGATTAATAAGGAAATTGAAAATAATGCTCAAGGTATTCTTGGCTATGTAGTTAGATGGATTGATCAAGGTGTGGGATGTTCTAAAGTTCCAGATATTAATAATATCGGTTTAATGGAAGACAGAGCTACTTTGAGAATTTCCTCTCAACACATTGCTAACTGGTTGCATCACCAAATTTGCACAAAGGATAAAGTAATGGAAATAATGAAAAAAATGGCAAAAGTGGTTGATGAGCAAAACAATTCTGACAAACACTATGTTCCCATGGCACCTAATTTTGATCATTCTATAGCGTTTAAGGCAGCTTGTGATTTGGTGTTTAAAGGAATGGAACA
This sequence comes from Candidatus Pelagibacter sp. IMCC9063, assembly GCF_000195085.1. NCBI lineage: Bacteria > Pseudomonadati > Pseudomonadota > Alphaproteobacteria > Candidatus Pelagibacterales > Candidatus Pelagibacteraceae > Candidatus Pelagibacter > Candidatus Pelagibacter sp. IMCC9063. Next base: position 126,891 of record NC_015380.1, read on the forward strand.
GCCTTCAGGATATACAGAGCCGGTCTTGCATCAAAGAAGACTAGAAAAAAAATTAGCTAACTAAAAGCTCATACTTATTAAAATCATTTTTCAATAGATCAAGCCCCAATCGATCAAATATCTTGTTTATTATTCTGAAATCTCTAACGTAATCTTTACTTTCCTTAAGGTTTTTAATTAATTTTAATAATTCTATTGTCGCCAAATCCAGCTGATTTTTTTCCAATAAATTATAAATTTTGTTAGGAATATAAATTTCTTCTGAGTTTAAAGATTTTTTCAATTCTCCAGGAAGTGAGATTTTTTTTTCAGACAACAAATAAATCATGGCAAGATCTTTTTCATTTAATTGATATTTATTTTTTGCCGTTAATTTAGAAAATTTATTTAAAATTTTTACTTTCTTTTTATTTATTTTTTTTTCAGCTAATAAAGAAATTGCATCAGACGTGTGAAGATATGCATTGTTTGTCTCTACACTAGTAATTTTTTTATTACTATTTTCATTATATGTCTGAATTTTACTTAATAAATCTTTGCTTAAATATTTTTTATTAATGTTTTTAACTAATTGGAAATACAAAGCATTTGCAAGCGCAGGAGTTTTGTTTTGAATATAGTTTTTTTTGAGCTCTAGCATAAATGCTAATTTTTGCTCTGGATCTCGTGTTAAAAGAAGAGCCTGGTATAACAGGGCTCTTCCTTTGGAGGGATGATATTTTGAATAAGTTTCCAGCGGGCTAAGCAAATCATCAATTCCAAAAATTATTTTTTTATAAAAAGGAAGGAGCTTATCAATAGGAAAAATATTTGCATCAGAACCACTTTCTAAAAATTTAATTAATTCAAATTCATCTTCGGTAGTATATCCAGATTCTAAAGTATTATTTTTATCAACAACTTTTTCTACAAGGGGGCTTTTAAAAAAATACTTTTTTTTGTTTAAATTATTCTTAAAAATAGAATAACTAGGATCAAACTCAGGGTCAGATAGAATAGACAAGTGAATATTCAGCAAGCTATCTGTATTTTCGATTCCCTTTTTAGACAGTAGCATTCCCTGCAAATAATTTATTTTTTGTACAAAAAAACTGTCTTTAAAACCAGCTTCTTTCATTAGCTCGAGTTGTGCTAATGCTTTTCTGTTTTCCTTTGCCTGAACTAAGCAAAAGACCTTAAACTTTTGTAGTTCAAAATTTGAGATCTCTGCACCTAGCTGTGTAGCGTATTTGCAAGTTTTTTTAATTTCATAAGAAGCAAAGTTATCGTTAATTAAATAATTCAATAATTTTTCATTATTTAAAAGTAAATTATTTTGATTGATGACCGAGTCTATCAAATCTATATCTTTTTGCTTAGCAAGAAAAAGGCTTATGAAGTTCAGATAAGCGATTCCCTTATCGTCAAATTCTAAAAGGTTAACTTTACTAAAAAAAATTTTTTTAATTATGTAATTTGTGGCAAAGCTATTTGGATTACTTAACAAATCTGACGAAAGACCTTGGAATAACTTGCTGTCAATTCCAGACCAAAAATTCACTGGTATACCAGTTGTTGCAGGATCATAAATTCCAAAAATAACTTCGTTCGTTTCTTTTTTAATTTTCACTTCTTGAATACCAGAAGTGCCCAACTGTTGTTGGGATGTTGGATTAATTGTAGTCGGGGGTAATTCTTGCTGACTACCAAATTCAGAATCAGATTTAGATTCAATTTTTTTTATATTTTGGGACTGTTTCCAAATATCCTTTACGTCAGCTAAGGATGGTTGCAAAAATATAGGTATAAAGAATATGGTTAAAAAGATCGCTCTATTTAACAACTTCCAAAATTTTCTCATTAGGTAATTTTTTTTCTACTTGTTTGGAAGGAGGCGAAATATCTAAAGAATTTACAAAAGTTATCGACCCAAGGATCAATGAAGTAAGTAAAATTACTTGCCAGAAGAGTTTATTTTTCAACATTGGTAAATTTAGTATATAAAAATTTAAGTCTAAAATATGTTAATAATTTATATAATAATAAATATCAATGAATAATACCCTGGTTTTAACGGGAATGATGGGTTCAGGAAAAAGCTCTATAGGAAAAGAGCTGTCTAATATCCTAAGCTTAAAATTTTATGATACAGATTTAGAAATTGAAAAAATGTTAAATATGACAATTCCGGACATTTTTAAAAATAAGGGAGAAAACTACTTCAGAAAAATTGAAGAAAAAATATGCATTGACTTGATTAATGGAGATGAGAAAGTAATAGCTCTTGGAGGAGGAGCTTTTTTAAACAAAAAAATTAGAGAAATTGTTTTAAAAAAATCTATATCAGTATGGATTGATGTTGATATTTCAACTATTGTAAAAAGAATGAAGATCTCTAAAAATATTCGTCCTATGCTAGATTACAAAGACCTGAAAGGTTCAATTACTAGTATTCTGGCGAAACGATCTCCTATTTATCAATTGGCTAATATCAAAATCAAAGCAACTAGCATAAGTAAAAAAAAAATTGCCAGTGAAATTAAAAAAAATATGAACTATCCAAAAAAAATTAATATTCGAACGGAGGGTGGTTCTTACCCAATACTTATAGGTAATAATATTTTAAAAAATTTTAATAAAAATTATTTACAATTTTGCCCAAAATCAAAAAAAATTTTATTTATAACAAACACTAAAATTCCTAATAAGTATTTTTATAGCATTAAAAAAATGCTCCCTAAAAAAAATGAGTGCTTTATTATTAATATTCCATCTGGAGAAAAAAATAAGAATTTACTAGAAGTTAACAAAATCTTAAATTTTTTAACGATCCATAATTTTGATCGAAATGATAGTGTGGCTGCTTTAGGAGGTGGTGTTGTAGGAGACACAGCTGGATTTGCTGCTAGTATTTTTAAAAGAGGAATAAATTTTATTCAGGTTCCTACTACTCTTTTATCACAAGTGGATTCTTCTGTTGGCGGCAAAACTGGGGTAAATAATAGTTATGGCAAAAATTTGATTGGGACTTTCTATCATCCTAAGTTTGTATTAATCGATATAGCAGTTCTTGGCTCACTACCCAAGAGAGAGATGGTATCTGGTTTTGCTGAAATTTTAAAATACTCACTTATTATGAATAAAAAGTTTTTTTTATGGTTATGCAAAGAAGGGGCAAATATTATTAACCGAAGCAATACCCTGTCGATATTAAAGGCTATTGAGATCAGTTGCAAAAGCAAATCTATTATTGTGGGTAAAGATGAAAAAGAAAAAGGTCTTAGAGCAATATTAAATTTTGGTCATACCTTTGGACATGCATTGGAATCTCATTTAAAATATTCAAACAAACTAAACCATGGTGAAGCAGTAATTATTGGGATGATGGCAGCATCAACAATTTCTCATAAGAAAAATTTTTTAAAAAATCAAGAACTACAAGCTATAAAAGATTTATACCAAAGGTTAAGTCTAAATGATTCTTTTAAGAGGTATATACAAAATAATCAGCTAAATAATTTCTTTAAAATTATGAAAAAAGATAAAAAAAATAACTCAAAAAATATTAATTTAATATTATTAAAAAGAATTGGAAAAGCATTTATTTACAAAACTACTCTAGAAAAAACACTAATGCCATTTGTGAAAAATGAACTGAAGAATGCTTGAAAATATTTTTTTTTCTATTGTGGCGGTAGTTTTTTTGCTGATTTTATCTGGCCTTTTTTCTGGATCTGAAACTTCCATTACCTCAGTTGCAAAGAGCAAAGTGCACAAGCTATCTATTCGAGGTGACAAAAGAGCTAAAATTCTAATGAATATAATTAATAAGAAAAATGATTTAATTAGCTCTTTGTTAATAGGAAATAACTTTGTAAATATTTTAGCTTCAGCACTTGCAACTGCAATCCTAATTAAATTCTATGGTGATAGAGGGGTTATCTATTCTACTATTATAATGTCTTTGCTGATTGTAATATTTTCAGAAGTTTTGCCAAAAAGTTATGCTCTATTAAGACCTGAGAAATTTGCATTAGGTATGGCAAAATATTTGTCTATTTTTTTAAAAATTGTTTTTCCTGCAATGCTATTTGTAAAATTTGTAAATTGGTTTTTCTTTAAAATCATGCAAATAGATATGGAAAACAAGACCACTTCTAAAACGGCACGAGAGGATATTAGAAATATTATTGATATGCATGAGGATGAGGGAAGACTGCTTAAGGATGAAGGAGACATGCTCAATGCCATTTTGGATTTAAAAGAAATTACAGTGGAAAAAATAATGACTCACCGAAAAAAAATTTATTCCATTGATCTAAATAACAAACAAAATTTTTTTTCTGCTATTGCAAAAAGCTCTTTTAGTAGAATTCCAGTTTGGAAAGAAAATCCTAATAATATTTTAGGACTCATTCATGCAAAAAATGTTCTTACTAATTTAAATGACAATGGCCAGTTAGATATCTCTAAAATTAAAGACAATTTGATCAAGCCATGGTTTATACCCGAAACTACAAAGGCAAAAGATCAATTAAGTGAGTTTATTGCAAGAAAAGAAAAGCTTGCTTTTGTTGTTGATGAATATGGTGAGCTTATGGGTTTAATTTCGATGGAGGACATTATTGAAGAAATTGTAGGAAACATTTTTGACGAAAAAGACTTTTCTACAATCGGGATTAGAAAAACTAGTGCAAGTTCTTATAAAATAAGGGGCGATGTTAATATAAGGGATATTAATAGAGAGTTAGATATTGAAATACCAGACAATGTATCCTCTACAATTGCAGGTTATATAATTGATAAAACAGAATCTTTTCCAAATGTTGGTCAGGTTTTTTCCTTCGATGGTATAATGTATGAGATAATTAATAAAAATAAAAACCAAATTACTCAAATTCATCTAACCCTTCCTAGTAAAAACTCTAATCCTCCAGTGTAATCTCTAGAGAATGGACATAATCATTCATCTCTTCTTTTAACTCCAAATAAATTTTTTTATGAATCTGAATGCGACTCATACCTTCCATGTCTTGGTAAGAAAGTATTATCTGGAAATGACTATTCCCACTTTTGGGAGAGGAGCTATGGTGCTGGTGCAGGTGAGAATTGTTAACAACTTTCACTTTTTTTAATCCAAGAGATCCTTTTATTTTATCTTCAATAATAGTAGCAAAATTTTTTTCCATATTTATATAATTTATTATAGTATCAATATTTACCGCTTATGAAAAAAAATTGTGAAAAATATCTTTGTAAAGAACGTGCTTTTAAACAAGTTTTGATTAAAGATAAAAAAAATAAAGAGTACCATTGGTACTGTTTTGATCACCACAAAGAATATGTTGATAAGCAAAAATTAGAATGTGATTGGGAGCTGTGTGATAAAATAGGAGAATTCAAAGCTCCGAGCAAAAATGAAGATTCTTTTCTTTGGTTTTGTGAAGATCATATTAAAATTTATAATCAAAAATGGGATTTTTTTGATGGAATGTCCCAATCTGCTATAGAAAATTTTATGTATGACGACTTAACATTTCATAAAAAAACTCAAAAATTTGGTAATAAAGATTCTTTTTTTCAAAAACTTTGGAACAATGCCATTGAAGATGAGTTACTGTTTATTAATAAGTTTAAAAACTCCTCCTCCTATTCTGGTCGTAGATACAACCCCACCCAAATCATAGCTTTAAAAAAAATGGAGTTGAATTCAGAAGTAAATTGGAGCGATATTAGGGTTCAGTTTAAAAAGCTTGTTAAAAAATATCACCCTGATATTAATGCTGGCAACAAACAATATGAAGAAAAACTTAAAGAAATTACCCTTGCTTACACTTTCTTAAACAATTCTATAAACAAAAACACTGAGGTTGCATGAGTACCACCCCCACATTTCAAAATGAACCAGATATAAAAGTTTCAGTAAAAAAAGTTTTTAATATCGATAGTGAGATGACTGTTGATGCTTTTTCTAAAAAAAATGACTACGTTCCTGAAATTGACGATAGCTACATTTTTGACCGAGAAACGACCTTAGCTATTCTGGCTGGCTTCTCTCATAATCGAAGAGTTTTGATTCAAGGCTTTCATGGAACTGGAAAATCAACTCACATTGAGCAGGTAGCTGCACGCTTAAATTGGCCATGTGTCCGTGTAAATTTAGATAGCCACATAAGTAGAATTGATCTGATAGGTAAAGATGCAATTGTTGTAAAGGATGGTAAGCAAATTACAGAATTTAAGGAGGGTGTTCTTCCCTGGTCTTTACAAAGTCCTGTCGCATTAGTTTTTGATGAATATGATGCTGGTAGACCTGATGTTATGTTTGTTATTCAGAGAGTCTTAGAGACAGATGGCAGATTTACCCTTCTAGACAAAAATAAGGTTATTAAACAACATAAACAATTTAGATTATTTGCAACAACCAATACGATTGGATTGGGTGATACTAGCGGTCTTTATCACGGAACTCAGCAAATAAACCAAGGACAAATGGATCGATGGAATATTGTATCTACACTGAACTATTTACCACCTGAAAAAGAATCTGAGATTGTACTTTCTAAATGTAAATTTTTAGATACTGCGGATGGAAAAAAACTAGTAAGCAATATGGTAAAAGTTGCCAACTTAACAAGAAAAGGTTTTGCCAATGGGGACATTTCTACAGTTATGAGTCCAAGAACAGTGATTACATGGGCAGATAACTATGATATTTTTAAAGATCTTCCTCATTCATTTAAACTCTCTTTCTTAAACAAATGTGACGAACTAGAACGCTCCATTGTTGCAGAATACTATCAGCGATGCTTTGGTAGTGAACTAAATACTTCTTCTACTGCAAAATCAGTAGAGAAAAATAATGGACAATAAGCAAGAGCTAGAAAAATTTAAAAATGCAGTTTTTTCTACTGCCAAAGCTATAGCAAGAAAATCTATATCTTTAGAAAATCAAAAGCAATTAGATAAGATCACTGCACCCAAGATTATTTCAATAAATAATCATGAAGAAATATTAGAAGTTAGAGCGAATGCAGATTCAGAAGCTCTTCGTATTCGGCATAGTGATGAAGCTATTTTTAAAAAAAATGAGCCAAAAGGAACGGTTAATAAAAGCTTATACAAAATTGCCGAAAAAATTAGATATGAAAAAATAGGATCAGATCAATACATAGGAATTCAAAATAACTTAAATAACTTTTATCAAAAAAAAATTATGGATAGTGACGTCCATTCACAAAATTTTATTGCCGATGCATTTGAGGCTTATTTAAGAAAAAATATGATGAATCTAGAAATCCACAAAAGTAAAAAAGAAGATTTTAAGCAATGGGATGATTTATTTGAAAAAAACATATCTAATAAAATTAAGGATCTCAATTTATCTTTGTATGACCAGGTAGAATATACTTCCTTGATGTCTTCTATTCTTCAAGACCTTCAAATAGAAAATGAAAAAAATGAGCCAGAGAATATAGAAAATGAAAATAATGAAGAAAATAGTGATAATAGCCAAAATCAAGAACAGTCTTTAGAAGATGAACAAAATGATCAGTCTAAAAATCAAGAATTTGATATGGAGAATATTGTTCCTGAGATTGAATTTGATCCTAGTTTAAGTGAACAAGAAACTATGCTTGAGGAAAGTGATGACGAAAATCTTCCCCAGGGACAAAGACAACCATTAAAGGACGGAGATCCAAGAAAATACTCAGTCTTCACAAACCAATTTGATAAAATTATTGATGCAAAAGAATTAGTCACGGAAGATGAGATTAAGAAGCTAAGAAATAACTTAGATTTACAACTATCGAGCCTTCAAAATTTTATATCTAGACTAGCTAATAAATTACAAAGAAAGCTTCTTGCAAAACAAAATAGGTCATGGAGCTTTGATTTGGAGGAAGGTATTTTAGATGCCTCTAAATTACCGAGGGTTATTATGGATCCTTTTAATTCTCTATCCTATAAAAAAGAAAAAGATATCGAGTTTAAGGATACGGTGGTTACTTTATTAATAGATAATTCTGGTTCTATGAGAGGAAGACCCATATCGATTGCAGCTATTTGTGCAGATATTTTATCCAGAACGCTCGAAAGATGCTCTGTGAAAGTGGAGGTTCTGGGATTTACTACATTAAACTGGAAGGGAGGAAAAAGTAGAGAGCTTTGGATAAAAAATAAAAAAACACACCCTGGAAGGCTAAATGACTTGTGTCATATAATTTACAAATCTGCGGACACCCCCTGGAGAAGAGCTAAAAATAATTTGGGTCTGATGCTGAAGGAAGGAATTTTAAAAGAGAATATTGACGGAGAGGCTATTTTATGGGCCTTCAACCGTTTAAAGAAAAGGAAAGAAGAGAGAAAAATTATTATGGTTATCTCCGATGGTGCTCCAGTGGATGACTCTACCCTGTCGGTTAACTCAGGAAACTATCTTGAACAACACCTTAAAAAAGTAGTGAGATGGGTAGAAGAGAGTAATGAGGTTGAAATTAATGCCATAGGTATTGGCCACGATGTTTCAAGCTATTATAAGCAAGCTATTAAAATTGCAGATGTTCAAGAATTAGGAGATGCAATGGTTGATCGATTAGTTGCTTTATTTTTAGCTGATAGAAGAACGTTTAACTGAAACTAAGCTTGCAATAATTAGTCTAAACGGAATAAGCATCGTAATTGCTAATAATAATTTTACAGAAAAATCTCCTAGTCCTAAAGTAACCCAAGGAACACCCGTTCCATAAAAAGCAATCGAGAAGAAAAGAATAGTATCAGCTGCTGAAGAAAAGAGAGAAGAAATAAAGGGTGGAACAAACCATTTTTTACTATTTCTTAATTTATCAAATATTTTAGCATCCATTGTTTGGGCTATTAAAAAAGCAATTCCAGAACCTACAACTATTCGAATTCCAATTAAATCTATAGGGCTTAAAGTAAAAAAGTAGGAAACTCCCACACCCCAAATAAAACCAATAAAAATAATTTTTCTAGTAAATGAAAAACCATATAATCGATTTGCTATATCTGTAACTAAAAATGCAATCGGATAGGTAAACGCACCCCATGTAAGGATATGGCTCAGTTGAAAATATTGAAAAGGAAATTGAACTAGATAATTAGATGCCAATACAATTAGCATCATGGCCAATACAAATGGGATAATTTTTAGGTTTTTCAAGTTCTATTCAGACTTGGAAAGAATTTGTTTTTTTATTTTTTTTACTCTTAATGCTAACTTTGCATTCTTGGCACGAATAAGAAATTCGTCAATTCCGCCTCTAAAATCTACTGCCTTTAAAGCTCTGGTAGAAATTTTAAAGCTAATATTCTTATTCAATAATTCGCTTCTTAAACTTACTTTTTTAAGATTTGGATAGAATTTTCTTTTTGTTTTATTGTTAGAGTGACTCACGGTGTTTCCACTCATTGGTCTCTTTCCAGTTAATTCACATACTTTTGCCATAGCTTCTCCGATCAGGGGTATATTTTGATAAAGTTTTCTGGTCAAGTCATAATTTAAGCAATTTGACATTTGAGTCCTTGAAGAATAATGCACTATTAGGAGTTTTTTTTTAATTAATGCTACAAATTTATTTACCCATTGCCGAAGTAACCATTAACATAGCTACCTTACTCTTTATTAGTGTTATTGTTGGTTTTTTTGCGGGTTTGCTTGGAATTGGTGGTGGTTTTTTACTTACGCCTATTTTGATTTTTTTAGGTATCCCTCCAATTTATGCAGTAGCCAATGGTGCAAATAATATTTTAGCCGCATCTGTTTCTGGTACGATTGGACATTGGTTTAAAGATCAGCTTGATATCAAAATGGGTATGCTCATCATCATTGGTGGAGTCAGTGGAGCCATTTTTGGTATTTTTGTATTTAAATATTTTCTATTACAGGGAAGTGTTAATAAAATTATTTCCATCATGTATTGTATTTTACTATCTGGAATCGGACTATCAATGCTGATTGAAAGTTTAATAGAAATAAGAAGAATTCGACTTAATAGGTTTATCAGAAGAAAATTACATACACACTATTGGGTTCATAATCTTCCTTTTAAAATTAGAATACACAAATCTAAATTATATATAAGCATTGTACCCCCTATTTTTTTTGGAATAGTAGTTGGAATTCTTTCTTCTATGCTTGGTGTGGGAGGTGGTTTTTTACTAGTCCCCATTATGATTTATATTTTAGGTATGCCTGCTCGACTCGTTGCAGGAACTTCTCTTTTTGTAATGATCTTTATTATGATTGTTGTAACGCTCTTACATGCCATCAATCACAACTCTGTGGATATTTTTTTAGTTCTGATTTTAGTGGTTGGTTCAGGTATCGGTGCTCAATTAGGAACTAAAATAAGTATTAAGTTAAAAGGAGAAGAGCTAAGAGCTATGATGTCTGTGTTGGTATTAATTTTTGGATTTAAATTTGGTTATGATTTATTTTTTAATAAAACTATTCCTCCAGCAGATATTACTTCTGTATTGCAGCCTAACAATACCAATGCTCTTGCTGATTTTGCAATACATACTTCTCAAGTCTTTCCTTGGTCATATGCCATAGCATCTATGTCCATTGCAATTTTAGTTGGAGTATTGGCCGCTTTTAGCTTTAAAAAATTTTTATAGTGACATTCAATAAATGGAATAACATTCTTGGCTATGCAGGCCTAATTCCTTTTTATATCTTTTCCATAACAAGTACTTTTGAACATTACAATTTTTTTATTGATATTTTCTTTTTATACTCTGTAATTATTCTTTGTTTTTTATCTGGCTCTTTGTGGATGAAGCTAATTTTACTACCCAAGCAAAAACACAATCTTTTATTCAAGTGTTTATCTGTTCTTTTTCCTCTTATTGGCATGGTATCGGAGATGTTTGTAACTTATATGCTGAAAACAATAGTTTATATTCTAATCTATATACTCATTTATATTTGCGATAAAAAAACTGTTAACAATGATCTTTCGGGCTACATGCGAATGAGATTTTTTTTAACAGGAAATGTTATTTTGGCTCACTTAATTTTACTCTATACAATCTTTACCTATGGCATCTTTTAAACTTTCAAACCCTTCTGCTTCTAATAGCGCTTCTAATTCTTTATTAATTTTATTTACTACATAGGGTCCTTGATAAACCATTGAAGTGTATAATTGGACTAAGGAAGCGCCTGATTTAATTTTATCAAAAGCTGACTTGCCGTCAAAAACTCCCCCCGCTCCAATGATCGGTATTTTTGTTCCTAAAGATTTATAAAACTTTTGGATGATAAGATTTGAAGATTGCTGTAAAGGCTTTCCGGAAAGACCTCCGAGTTCTGCTTGATTACTATTTTGTAATTTTTGGTCTCTAGAAATAGTGGTATTGGTTAATACTACTCCATCAATTTTTTGATCCAAAACTATATTACTTAGCTCCGTAATATTTTTGCTAGTGATATCTGGTGAGATTTTTAATAAAATTTTGGTTTTATTGTTAAGTTGCTTTTGTTTTAGCTTAATAGCTATTAACAATTCTTCAATTTTGCTCTTTTCATGAAGATCTCTTAAATTGGGCGTATTGGGAGAGGATATGTTAATGCAGATATAGTCACATAAATTACAAAAATATTCGAAACATTTTAAATAGTCTTCAATCTTTGATATGCTTTCTTTGTTAGGGCCAATATTAATTCCTAGTATTCCTTTGGGGGGGTTGTTCTTAATAGTAGATCGAACCTTGTCCATTCCTAGACTGGGAAATCCCAATCTATTAATAATTGCCTCATCTTCCATCAATCTGAATACCCTTGGTTTAGGGTTTCCATATTGAGGTAAGGGAGTAACTGTCCCCACTTCTGAAAAACTAAATCCTAATTTAAATATAGAATTATAAATTTCTGCATTTTTGTCAAAGCCTGCGGCTAACCCAACTGGATTTGTAAAATTTTTACCTAATATATTTATTTCTAATTTTGAAGAGGGAACATTGGACAGTAGATTAAATGGTAAATAACTATTTTTTAAAAATTTGATTGCTAGGCTATGCGCAAGCTCTGGGTCTGCTTTTTGAAGCAGTGTGCTTATTGTTTTGTAAATCATGTACTCTAGTTTCTACTTAACGATTTATTAATCAAGTCTATGGTTTCTTGTTTGCCAAAAAAACAAATAAAAGAGCCCATTCTAGGTCCTTGCTCGTCTCCAAATACCACTTCGTAAATAGCCTTAAACCAGTTACGCAATTCTTCTTTGGGATAGTATTTTTTTCCTACGGTAAACACTACTGTCTGCATTTCTTCAGGAGTCATTCCCTCTGGCATCTTTTTAATCTCTTCATTTAATTCTAGCAGAGCCTTTTTTTCCTGCTCATTAGCATTGCGATATTTTTTGTGAATCTTCACATGGTCATTGAAATAAGAAATGGCATTCTTTACTAACTGATTTAATATTGGGTATTTAGACCTGTCTGTATCAGGTGCAAAATTTTGAATAAACTTCCATAAAACTTCCTCATTATCCGCATTGCTTGCGCTAACTAAATTTAAAAGAACACCAAAGTTAATAATGTTTTTTTCTTTTGGTGGGACTCCATTATGGACATGCCAGACAGGATTTCCCAGCTGTTCTTTTGTTGGTTGTGTTTCAAATTTTTCTAAAAAAGACAAATATTCATCTACAGCTTTCGGTATGACTTGCGGGTATAATTTTTTAGCTCTTTGAGGGTTTTGAAACATATACAAAGCTAAACTTTCTGGATTTGCATACTTCAACCAATCTTCAATTGAAATTCCATTTCCTTTTGATTTGGAAATTTTTTCTCCTTTTTCATCTAAGAACAATTCATAGTAAAATCCATTAGGAGGTGTGTGTCCAAGGGTTTTGCATATTTGTTGGGATAATTCAGCGCTTGGAATTAAGTCCTTTCCGTACATTTCAAAATCTACTTCTAGTGCATGCCATCTCATAGCCCAGTCCACTTTCCATTGAAGCTTGCAATTGCCCCCTGTTACTTTTGTTTTAAATTTTTTACCATTGCTTTCGTATACAATTTCTCCATTTGCAACATCTCTTTCTAAAATAGCTACTTCCAATACTTTTCCAGTTTCAGGGCATATAGGAAGAAATGGACTATAAGATTTTTTTCTTTCTTCACCAAGAGTTGGGAGAACGATATTCATAATTGAATCATACTTATCCAGAACAAGTTTTAAGGTGTCATCAAAAATACCAGATTGGTATAATTCTGTGGAGCTCTTAAATTCATAGTGAAAACCAAACTGATCTAAAAAACTCTTTAACCTTTCGTTATTATGCTCTCCAAAGCTATTATACTTTCCAAAGGGATCTGGAACACTTGTTAGGGGCTTATTAAGGTTTTGCTCTAAGACTTCTTTATTTGAAATATTATCAGGAACTTTTCGAAGACCATCCATATCATCTGAAAAAGTAAATAATTTTACAGGTATGTCTGTCAGTTTTTGAAATGCTTGAATAACCATCGTGGTTCTACAAACCTCTCCAAATGTACCTATGTGTGGTAACCCGCTTGGGCCATATCCAGTTTGAAATAAGGCATAACCCTTTTTGTCAAAAAGTTTTTTTCTTTTTTTTAAAAGTGCTCTAGCCTCAACAAATGGCCAGGCTTTTGAATCTAAATACTCAGTATCAATCATTTGCGAATGCATTCCTTATAGCTCAAAAAACAATTTTTTGTCAGGTATTTTACTAGGAATCATTATTTGTTTTAAAAACGAATTGATATATTTTTGAGATCATTAGGAAAATATGAAAGATGGAACCAAAACAGTTTTTTTAGTTATAGGCGCATTGCTTATTATTTTGGGTCTATTTATGCTTATTCCCTACTTGATAGAAATCACCATCGGAGACAAATCTCATAATTTTTTATTTTGGTCTTTTTTTTCCATTTTTATTGGATTTCTTTTGCTCATCACGAACCAGACTGAAGAAAAAAGTCTTAACATCAAGCAGGCTTTTATGATGACCTCATTCTCCTGGATTGCCATAACTTTATTTGCTTCTTTTCCATTAATGTATTCATCTTTACAGCTTTCTTTTACAGATGCTTTTTTTGAATCGATGTCAGGGATTACCACTACCGGATCAACTATTTTAGATGACATAGAAAGTTCTTCTAAGGGAGTATTAATTTGGAGAGCCATTCTACAATGGTTGGGTGGTATAGGAATTGTAGTGATGGCAATTACAGTGTTGCCGCTTCTTAATATTGGTGGAATGTCTTTGTTTAAATCAGAGGGTGCAGAGTTTGAAAAAATTCTTCCAAGCTCAAAAGAAATAGCGATGGTCTGTACTAAAATTTATTTTATCTTAACGGCCATTTGCGCTTTATGCTTTTACTTTTTTGGTATGAATGCTTTTGATGCAGTAGCCCATTCTTTAACTACTATTTCAACTGGTGGCTTCTCTACGTATAGTGGTTCTATTGGACAGTTTAATTCTGTCTCCATAGAAATAATTACTATGATTTTTATTATTTGTGGAAGCGTTCCTTTTTTAACTTATTTAAAATTCTTAAAAGGAGAAAAAGCTGCCTTTTTTAAAGACACTCAAATAAAGGGTTTCCTTTATTTTGTTTCCTTATCGACAGTTATCGTAACTATTTATTGTTATTTTTTTGTGAAAGATTTTTTGCCTGACAATATTCGAGAATCTACTTTTAATGTCATCTCAATTGTAAGTGGCACTGGTTTTACCACTCAAGATTTTGGAACTTGGGGTAATTTTTCATTATTTTTTTTTCTAATACTAATGTTTGTTGGGGGTTGTGCTGCTTCTACTACGTGTGGAATTAAAATATTCAGATTTCAAATTCTGAATTTGTTTATTAAAAAACAAATCAAACAAATTATTTATCCCAACGGAGTATTTCCCATTAAATATCGTGGTGAAGTAATCGGAGATACTTTTTTAACCTCGGTGTTAACTTTTGTTTTTTTGTATATTTTTATTTTCTTTCTTCTTACAGCCCTACTATCATTGAGCAATCTAGACTTTACTACTGCTATTTCTGCTGCAGCCACCTCTCTTTCTAATGTGGGTCCTGGACTTGGAGAAATTATTGGACCCAACGGAAGCTTTAAATACTTGCCTGATCTAACTAAGTGGTATTTGAGTATTGCGATGTTACTTGGAAGGTTGGAGTTTTTTACCGTTTTAGTTTTATTTCTTCCGTCTTTTTGGAGAGATTAGTCTAAACACCAATCAATAATAGCCTTTTGGCCATGCAATCTATTCTCAGCCTGGTGCCACACAACAGACTGCTTTCCATCAATAATTTCTGCCGATACCTCTTCCCCTCTTGCGGCCGGTAGAACATGCATAAAAATTGCATCTTTACTAGCAAGGTTCATCATCTTTTTATTTGCTTGGTAATCTTTTAGGGCTTTCTTTTTTTGTTTTACATTTACTTTGTCTCCCATTGAAATCCACTTATCACTCATAATAGCATCTACTCCTGCTACCGCTTTTTTTGGATCTTGAATAATATTAATTTTACCATTTTTTTTATCTGCCCAATCTAAAGTTTTTTTAGATGGCATGTATCCTTTGGGACATGAAATATTTAACTGAAAATCAAATTGGACCGCAGCTTCAATTGCAGAGTTAGTTACGTTATTACCATCTCCAATCCAGGCAACTTTAGCTCCTTTGATAGAACCTTTATTTTCTTCAAAAGTAAGCACATCGCTCAATAGTTGGCATGGATGTGAATGGTCCGTTAACCCATTAATTAATGGAATATTTAATAAGTTTGACAATTCTAATAATGATTTATGTGAAAAAGTTCTAAACATAACAATATCGGAAAACGAAGAAATAACTTTTGCTGTATCTTCAATGCTCTCCTCTCCTTTTCCTAGATGCATATCATTTGCATTCATAACAATCGTTTGTCCACCCAACTGTCTCATAGCAAGATCAAAAGATAATCTTGTTCTGGTAGAAGGCTTTTCAAAAATCATTAGAAGCAGTTTGTCTTGTGCATTACTAGATTCCGTAACAGACACTTTTTTCTTTATAGAATATTTTTTTTTTCTTCTTTTTGCTTCTTCGACAATATTTCTCAGTTCCTTTTTGTCAATTTGGCTAAGATCTAAAAAGTGGTTCATTTTATTTATAGTTTTTACAGACCTTGCAAATAATACTAATAGCTAAGTCAATTTCATTTTTTTTAACAGTAAGAGGAGGTAGTAATCTTATTACGTTCTCAGCAGCTCTAATAGTTAAGAGCTTATTATCCATTAATTTTTTTATAAATGTAGTCTGATCTTTATGAAGTTGCAAGCCTACGAGTAGCCCAGCGCCCCTTACTTCTTTAATAATTTTTGGATACTGTTTTTGTAATTTTTTTAATTCTAAGTGAAAATAGTTAGATATTTTTGTCACATTTTTTAAAAAACTTTTTTTCAAAATAACCTCTAATACTGCGCTTCCCACCGACATTGCCAAAGGGTTTCCTCCAAAAGTAGATCCATGTGTGCCTGCAACCATTGCCGAGGCTGTTTTTTTATTCATTAATACGGCGCCCATAGGAAATCCTCCTCCAATACCTTTGGCTATAGGAACTATATCTGGTTTGACCTTGGCATGCTCAAATGCAAAGAATTTTCCGGTTCTTCCAATTCCACACTGAACTTCGTCTAGAATTAATAAAATCTTTTTTTCATTACAAAGCTTTCTTAATCCTTTCAAACACCAGTCTGGTATCACCTTGATTCCACCCTCACCCATTACTGTTTCCACCATAATAGCAGCGGTTTTTTTGGTTATTAATTTTTTTAATTTTGTATGATCTCCAAATTTAAAGTGATCAAAGCCTGGAACTTTGGGATAAAAACCTTCTGTCATTTTTTTGGAACCACTGGCAAAAATAGTAGCCAAAGTTCTTCCATGAAAAGAATCTTTTATACAAATAATTCTATTTTTTTTAGGCTGGCCAATAGAATAAAAGTATCTTCTGGCAACCTTTATTGCTGCCTCGGTTGCTTCTGCTCCACTATTTTGAAATAATACATAATCAGCAAACGTGTGTTGGGTTAATTTTTTGGCTAGCTTTTCTCCTTCTGGTATTTGAAATGCATTAGACACATGCCATACTTTTTTAGACTGCTTATTTAAAGCGGCTACTAGCTTGGGGTGAGCATGTCCTAAAGAATTCACTGCAATTCCTTGAACAAAATCTAAATATTTACTTCCATTAGTTGAATAAAGAAAAGACCCTTTTCCTTTTAAAAAAGCAATTTTTTTTCTATTATAATTATTTGCTAAACTACTCATAATTTTTAAGACTTAATTTTATAACCTTTATTAAATAAAAAATAACAACTAAACCATGTGAATATATTCACGCTTATTAAAACAATCAATCCTGTGGTTATGGAGCCATCGGAAACTCCTAAAAATCCATATCTAAATCCATCAATCACATAAAAGAAAGGGTTAAAACTACTAACTGTTTCGATATAAATATTTAAATTTTTAATAGAATAAAACGTCCCTGACAAAAATGAAAGAGGCACAATAATAAAATTTGTAACTGCTGCCATATTGTCAAATTTTTCTGACCACAACCCAGCTAAAAATCCAAGGCTAGCAAGTAAAGAGGATCCTAGTATTCCATAAATTAAAATAAAAAATAAGCTATGAATAGGAACGTGAATAAAAATAATAGAAACCATAACCGAAAAGAAACCTACCACCAGACCTCTGGTAATTCCTCCGCACAACATAGCCACCGTCACTTCGAGTGCGGACAAAGGCGGATACAAAAGATCTACGATGTTGCCTTGCATTTTAGAAATGACCAATGAGGATGATGTGTTGGCAAAAGAATTTTGCATCATCTGCATTACAATTAAACCTGGAACTAAAAAAATAGTATATTCATATCCAAGAACATCTGCTCTCCCATTTCCAATTGCTAAACTAAACACACCTAAAAAAAGAAGGAACGTAACGATAGGTGAAAGAATAGTTTGAATCCAAACATTAAAAAATCTTAACACTTCTTTTAAATAAAGAGTGTAAAGACCAATCCAGTTAACTCTTCCAAATCTTCTAGTTCCAATTTTATATTTTTGCTCAATTGTTGTCATGAACCACTCTAGTATCAATTAAAGTGGTAAAAATGCACAAAAATGTGGATAGAACAGCTATTTATTCAAAAACCTCCATTTACAAGCACTTTTTAATCAACATGTTGTGTTTTCTTTACTTGCATATGCAATATATGGGAATATAACAACGATTAATGGCTTGGACAGAAGAAAAAACAGAAGAATTAAAGAAACTTTGGGCTGAAGGGCATACAGCTAGTCAAATTTCAAAATTACTAGGAAATGGTATTTCCAGAAATGCAGTCATTGGAAAATCTCATAGGCTAAATCTTCAAGGAAGAGCTCAATCAAGAATGATCTCCTCTCCAAAAGTAAATAATAGAACTTTTGATGATGGACAAGGAAATGAGAAAAAAACTAGAAGACCAAGAGGTCTTAGAGCTATTGTTATTGAAAAGGATTTTGAACCAGAAAATCCTATACCATTAGAAAAATTGACGGATAAAGTTTGTAGATGGCCTATTGGTCACCCAGATGAAAAAGACTTTTATTTTTGTGGAAGATCTTCCATGGAAAGCAGAGTGTATTGCAAGTTACATGTAATGCATGCTTACCAACCTAAGGGCTGGAAAGAAGATAAAGTGAATAACTCTCAAAATGAAGAGCTTCCAGATTTTATAGAAAAAAAGATCAAAACTGCGTAATTATAAAAATAAGCCTTTATTTTAAAAGCTTATTTGGGTTCGTTTGTCTCAGCAACCTAAATAAATCGATCTGAGCTGTATTTTGAAAAATTTAAATTTACGCCATCTTTACATATAATTTTTGAAATCACACTTCCTGTAATAGCTGCTAAAGTCCATCCTAAATGATGATGACCAAAAGCATAAAATATATTTTTATGATGTTTAGATTCTCCAATCACAGGAACAAAGTCTGGAAGACTAGGTCTAAATCCCATCCAGCTATCATAAGGATCAGGAAGGTTAGAAATCATTTTTTTAGTTTCTTGTGTAACATACTGTATTCGTTTTGGGCTTGGTGGATTGCTCAAGCCTCCCAACTCTACCGTTCCCGCTGCTCTTAATCCTTGCTCCATAGGAGTAAGATAAATTCCATTGTCTAACGAACATACAGGGCGATTCACAACTCTAGCAGATTCTTTAAAGTGAACATGGTATCCTCGTTCTGTCTCTAAAGGGATAGATTCGCCCAACTGATCGGTAAATTGTTTTGAGAAAGCTCCTGCTGTAATAAGCAATTCTTCAAAGGCATATTCTTTATCTTTTGATTTTAATTTTTGAGAGTCGATTGTTATTACTTCATCTTTAATAAAAGTGGCTCCCATCTCTAAACACTTGGAAAATATTTTATCTGATATTTTCTTAGGGTTTTTTGTATGCATTGAATTGGGAAAATAAATACCCCCTTCATAAATAGGATTTAAATTAGGCTCCATGTCATGAACCTCATGTTTGCTTAACAAATGTTGTTTTATTTTTAACTCTTGTCTCAGCAAATTAGATTCCTTTACTGGTTCTTTGTTATCTTTGCCATAGATATACAAAGTTCCTTTTTGCTCTACCAAATCTTCAGCTCCAATATCTTTAAAAATTTTTTCATATTCAGTAATGGAAAAAACTAACAAATCATTCATTTTTTCAGCAGTATTGCGCATGGATTTTTGATTGCAATTTTTTAGAAACTGGAAAGCCCAAGGGAGTATTTTGAGCAGATAATTAAATTTAATAGAAAGAGGAGAAAAAGAACTAAATAAATATTTTGGCAAATTTTTAATAACTGATGGCTGATTGAGCGCTACTGCAGCATAATCTGAAAAAGCACCAGCGTTACCATAAGAAGCACCATTGCCTGGCTCGTCTCGATCATAAAAGGTAACTTCATATCCCTTTTTTAAAAGATGATAGCCTGAACAAAGACCTATAATTCCAGATCCTAAAATTGAAATTTTTTTACTCATAAGAATATATTTTTTATCATACTGTACTAAAAAAAATTATATTTTTTGGATGACATTGGCACTTTGTTTTCTTGTAGCGATATAAACTCCTACACTAGCAACAGTCAAACCTATTGCATCAAAAATAGTTAAGGTTTCTTTTACAAAAAGCCAAGCCATAACCGCAGCCACAGGGGGAACTAAAAAAAACAATGCGGAGGTTTTGCTAGCAGAACCTATTTTAATTAAAAACATTAAAATAGTAAAAGCGCCAAATGAAACTGCAATAATTTGCCAACCCATGGCTAATAGGAAATTAGGGGTAAAATTAATAAAAGGGCTTTCTAGAAAAAAAGAAAGAATAAAGAGAAAGATACTTGCACTTAAAGACTGATAAATATTATTTACCGAAAGAGGCATGTCCATACTTAATTTTTTTTGCCATAAAGTGCCTGCTGTAATAGCAATTAGAGCGACAAAAGATGCTAGGAGTCCTACAGAGGGTAACGTATCAAAAGAATCAATTCCTAAAACTATTAAAGTTCCACCAAATCCTAAAAGGATTCCTACCCACTGCCTCCAAGTAACAATCTCTCCCAAAAAGGGTCCTGCAAGCGAAGAGGTAAGGATTGGCTGAAGAGTAACTATTAATGCAACAATTCCTGCTGGTATACCTTTAGAAAGAGCAAACCAACATCCACCAAGATATATACCGTGAAACAAAATACCTGTTGCCATAGCCTTGCTGGTTTCAGCGATTGGATAAATTACTTGCTGACTTTTAATTAATGAATATAAAAAAAATCCAAGTGTTACGAGAGTGAAGCGAAAGCACAAGGCTGCAAAAGGTGAGGCATCTACAGTAATAACCTTTCCGGTTATAAAAGCAGAGGACCATAAAAAAATAAAAATTAAAGGAAAAAATCTAACCATTTGAAGGTTCTTTCAAGCTAATTGACAAATGAAGGTATAATTTAAACTTTTAAATAACAAAAGAATAATTAAACAAAAATAATGTGTTAGATGAATATTTAGAGCAAAGTTTACCCATAAAGCTTAATTAAAATAACACCTATAAAAATTAAGCAAGAAGAAATAACTCCCAAAATACCAATTTTTTCTTTTAGAATAAAAACTCCATATAAAGAGGCAAATAGTATGCTCGTCTCTCTTAGAGAGGCTACAGTTGCAACTTTTGCTACAGTAAAGCCATACACTGCTGGAAAATAAGAATAAGATGCTAACACTGCAGATACCAAAATTTCTTTCGAGTATTTTTTAAAAAAACTTAATGTTAAATTACTGTTTTTTAAAAAGAAAATTGCTAGGACATTAAAAATAATTCCGTCGAATGCAAAGTAATAAATAAGATAGATTATGGCATCAGAAGCTCTTGAGCCAAGCGCATCCACAATTGTGTAGATAGCTATCATCAGAGCAACTAGCAATGCATATGAAAGCCCCTTGAAGTTTATTTTTTTAAATCTACTATCTGCAAAAATTAACAAAATAATACCAAGGCATAGCACCAATACTGAAAAAATATTATTAACAGTTAAATCATCAGAAAATATTAGTGGAGTCGCAAACAAAACTAATAATGAAGGAGTTCCTCTGGCCAAAGGGTAACCATAAGATAGTTCCGAATTATCATAAACACGGCACAAAAAGAATTTATAAAGTGTATGAATAACCAGAGTAATGATAAAAAATGAGTATGCTTCAGGAGCAAGCGGGTCTACAAAAAATAAAATAGGTATAAAAAAAATACTAGCAACAAGAGTAAATGCTCTTGTAAATAGAACTTTATCTACAGATTTTTTTAAAAGAATATTCCAAGTTACGTGACATATTGCACCAGATAAAATGGCAAAAAATAAAAAATTATCCAATAGTTACAATCCCATAAAGTCTTGAGCTTTATTTAGGCTTTGTAAATTTCCAATAAAATTTTTTCCTCTTTCTCCTTCAAAGGCCTCTGAAACAATTAAATTCCACTCGTTGGAACTTCCAATATAGCTTTTGGGGTCTATGGAAATATCAATTGATTTAAAAAAATCTTTTAGAATTTTTGGTCCTTGTTCCAAATCCTGTCCAAAAAGAGTTCTGAAATTATCATCGCAAACTTTATCTATTCCAATTACCGATTTTAAGACTGTGGGCAAAGTGAAGGAACATGCAATACCATGAGGTACACCGTGTTTTAGAGTGATTGGATACGATATATTGTGAGAAATGGCAGTTTTTGTATTTGAAAAAGCTAAACCTGCATACATAGATCCCATCGTTAACATTTCTCTATATTTGATATTTGTTGGTTCCTTTAGTACCTGAGGAAGAAATTCCATAATAATTTTAATTGCTTTTATTGCATAGGTATTAGAAAGAGGATTTGAGTTAATATTCCATATACTCTCGAAAGCATGGGACATTGCATCTAATCCAGGCTCTAATGTAATCTTTTTAGGTAACGTTAGCATTAAATTAGAATCAAAAATTGACATTTTTGAATACAGACACTCATGCGCTAATGAATACTTTTTTTGATTAGCACTATCCCATATAGTTGCCCAAGAAGTTAACTCGCTACCCGTTCCGGCAGTTGTGGGTATTGAAATTAAGTCTGGGTGATTTTTTTTTACATATTCATTTTTCTTTTCCAGAAAATCAACTGTATAATTAAAATCTCCAAGTCCGAAAGCTATAAATTTAGCAGAATCAATTACCGATCCTCCACCCAAACATATAATTTGCTTATTCTCTGAACTTATATTTTGGTATTTCTTAGCAATGACTTCTAAGTTTTTATAATCCGGGTTAGGAGATATCTCGTCTACAATTAGCAAGGGTTCCCCAAGTACGTCCGTAATTTTCTTAACCTGATCTTTAAAGATTTTATCTGGATAGGTGAAAATACAATATTTTTTTTTTGGAATTAAAGCTAAGGATTTTAGATTGTCTAAGAATCCTGTTTTAAAAATTATTTTTGACGGATTGTGATAATTCCACATAATTTACCATTTCATATTTATATTTTTTAACTTCGCATAACTTTTCATTTCGTCGAAACATTCCTCGACACCCAAACCGCTCAATTTCCATCCCCCATAGGGAGCTCCTGAATATCTACCAAACGTATTGACCCATACATAACCTGCCTGAATATCTTCAGCTGTCTTCATTGCATTGCTTAAAGAGTTAGTAGCTATCATTGCTGTTAACCCATAAAGAGTTGAATTTGCAATTTCAATTAATTCCTCATAACTCTCCCAAGTTAAAACAGATATCACTGGACCAAATATTTCCTCTTTTGCAATAGTCATGTCAGGCTTTACGTCTGTAAAAATAGTAGGATTAATAAAAAAACCATTTTTTAATTCTGGGTCTTGCGGATTATCTCCTCCAAGAACTAATTTCGCTCCTTCTTTTTTACCTGTCTCAATATATTCCATTACTTTATCAAACTGTCTTTTGGAAACGATAGGGCCTATTTCATTTGTTTCAATCCAAGGCAAACCAACCGGTATTTTTTTTGCTTTTTCTACCAAGTGTTTTACAAAATTCTCTTTTAAACTTTTATGCACTAAAACTCTGGAAGTGGAACTACAAGATTGTCCTTGTCTACTTAAATTCATTCCCTTAATTGCCAAATCAGCTGCAAACTCAGGATCAGCATCATCGAATACCATTAGTGGATTTTTTCCTCCCAGCTCAAGAGAAACATTTTTTAGATAGGGTGCTGCATCTATATTTACTGCAATACCTGTATTGACTGATGAAATAACTCCAATTCTTTTAATTAGAGGGTGTTTAACAAGAAAAGAACCTCCTTCAGGCCCTCCTGTAACAACATTGATCAAACCATCTGGAAAAATATCTTTTAGTAACTCACACCACTTAAGTGGTGAAATTGGTGCTTGTTCAGAATTTTTTATCACTAGAGAATTTCCCATTAGCAAAGGTGCTGCAATTTTTTCAACACAAAATCGAAATGGGTGGTTAAATGGATTGATTTTAAGAACAACCCCATATGGCTGATATCTTGTAAAGTTTAAGTGTTTCGGTTCCATGGAAAATGTTTCACCCTTGACTTCACGAACCAATCCACAAAAATATTTAATATTTTCGATACTCATAGTCACATCTTTCCTCATGCCTGTTAATGCATTTCCTGCATCATACGAGTCTATGAGCGCGAACTCTTCGGCTCTTTCTTCAATTCTAGAACAAAGCTTTAAAAGAGCGTCTACCCTCTGGTTCAAAGATTTTTTTTCCCAAATTTTTTTGAGCTTTTGCTGCAGACTGTACAGCCAATTCTAGTTCTTGGTTGTCAGAGATAGGAACGTCACAAAGTTTTTCCCCATTAGAAGGATTGGTAACCTCGTAAGTATTTGGATTATTCATCCATTGACCATTTACGTAAGTTCCTTTTATTTGAAATAACTTATCGATCATAATTCAAAGCCAAATCAAATATGTCATAATTATTTAATTTCTCTTTTTTCTTATAACTATCATCTAACTTATCTGAGATAAAAATTGGTATTGAGGTTTCGTCTAAACCCCCATGAGATCTCAAAGGCTCTTTTAATTGGCTAAGGTCATGGTCTTTTTCCCCCTTACCAAGAGCAAAGCTGGCCTTGCAGGTTACGACCAAGTCACCAATGCGATCTGCTGGCTGATTTAATTTATTTACAGCTTCTTCTTTTGTCAAAGCAACGTCAATTCCCTCAATGGCTTGAATGTAATTTTTGATTTCATTTATTTTATCTTTATTATCTAAGTAAATTGTAACGAAAGAACCTAGCGCCCCATGGTGAATAACGTACGGATCAGTAATGGTACATATAACATTGCATTTATCTTCAGGATAATCTTTATTCAATAAATCCTGCAAATAAATTACGTTTGGGGTTCCGTCCGGCTTACTTTTTGCCTTCATCCCATGATCAGCTGTAAATGCAACCTTACACCCAAAGCTTAGAAGTTTTTCTATATAACCATCAATCATTTTATAAAATGCATTTGCTATGTCACTTCCTGGAGCACATTTGTGCTGAATATAATCTGTGGTAGATAAATACATAAGATCAATTTTTTCACCTTTTTCTAAAATTTTAACCGCAGCAGCAAAAATAAATTCTGATAAATCTGCACTATAAACTTCTGGAACAGGTTTCCCCACTAACTCTAAAACATTTTCTATTCTGCTATCTTGTAGATTGGCAAGATCAGCCTTCTCAGCAGAAAAACAAATTGATTTTTTTAAGTTTTTACCAAGCAGCTTTTTAAGCTTATCTTTTGCGGTAATGACAGCTAGATTCGCTCCTGCTTTTTCAAAGGCTTCAAAGATAGTTGGTGCCCGTAAAAAAGAGTCATCATTCATTAATGTTTCTTTTTTATCTTCAGGATTATAAAAAAAGTTAGCGCAAATTCCATGCACATCAGGCGTGGTACCAGTTACAATTGATAAATTATTCACATTAGTGAAGCTTGGCATGGCACACTTTCCTATCTCATAGGTTCCTTGGCTGATAATAGACTTCATGCAAGGCATAAAGCCCATTTCTATTGCTTTTTCAATGTAGCCATCTTTACCAGGCTCACTGCCATCTAGACAGATCACTATAGTAGTTTTTTTTGGCCAATTATAAGATCGATTATTTATTGATACTGGATTTTTCATGATTATTTAAAAAGACTTATATCAAATATAATATTTTTAGTCCTCACTCTTTTATATATAATGCTTATAGAAAATTCATATGAACTATACTCAAATTAGAAGTTTTAATGCTGTCACTAAACATCGTAGCTTTACAAAAGCAGCAAAAATATTAAGTGTTTCCCAATCAGCTATTTCAGAACAGGTAAAAAGTGTTGAAAGTAGATTTAAAATAAAATTATTTATAAGAAATGGTAGTGGAATTTTATTAACTGACTATGGGAAAAAACTTTATGATATTACAAAAGATATAGATGACATTCACGAGCAGGCATTAAATCTTTTAAAATCATCTAACAGACTCACAAGTGGAACATTAAATATTGGAACTGTAGCACCCATACATTTAATGCCTATCTTGAGTAAATTCTCAAAAAAATTTCCCAAGATTAATTGCAATATTGTTTTTGGTAATTCAGTTCAAATTAAAGAAAAGCTTTTAAGAAAAGAAATAGATATTGGAATTTTGGCTGATATAAATGATCAAAGTCAACTGTACTCAAAGCCTTTGGTACGTGATAAATTATTATTGTTTGCATCTATTAAAAATACTATTTCAAAAACAAAAAGTATTTCTTTTAAAGACATTGTAAACGAAACATTTATTGTAAGGGAAAAAGGATCTCAAACAAGAGCTCTAGTTGAAAGAGAATTGCTGCATTTAGGGATTAAAAAAAAATTATACACTATTGGAAGTAGGGAGGGAATTTTTGAAGCAGTAAAAAATAATATGGGTGTGGGCTTTGTCTATAGTACTGAGAAGATAAACTTACCAAAGGTAAATTTTGTAAAGCTTACTAATACAAACTTCTATGCTACTGAATATGTTTGCTGTCTTACTAAAAGATATGACTTTAATGCCATAAAAGCTTTTTTTGATATTGTTCCAAGTTTTAAAGACTTATCTAAAAGTTAAAGATAAGTAATAACTAAAAATAAAAACAATAACTGGTAAATAGATCCAGCTACTTATTATGAATAAAGAATTCTTAATATTAGTTTCTCTAAATCCTTTAAATGCAGCTATACCTAAAATGCTAGCCAAAGTTACGTGTGAGGCAGAGATAGGCATTGCAAACAGATTAATTCCAAACTTTAAATTTACATAGTCAATAATTAGCTTCGAAGAGAAAAAAAGTAATATGACTATTTGCGTAGCCAAAATTGCCAATGCCGATACTGGATTAATTTTGGAAACTTTAGTTCCAATATTATGAATAATTTTTTTAGAGAAGAAAAGAGCTCCCAATCCAATACACCCAGAGCCTAAAAAAAATAATAAATTTTCATTAATATGAATTGAAGAATTTATGAAAGGAGAAAAGATACCTACAATTGATGCGGTTAAATTAGAACCTAGTGCAAATGCAGCTAAACAACCAAATAAGATTAGTAAAGCTCTTATGACAAAATCTTTATAAAACATATTTAATTTTAAAATATTTAAACAAGAGTTTATTAGGAGGTGTAAAATAATGACTAAAAAAAATGAGATAAATGGAGTTAAAATCCAAACAAAAACCAATTGTTCAAAAATATTATAATTAACATTTACTTCGGTTGCGATAGCAAAACCGATAATCGAAAAAATTAAAGATTGTGAAATAGAACTTGAAATTTTTAATTTTATAGAAAATAAAGTTGCAACTATGACAGGGACTAAAATAATAAAAGTTTTATCTATTGAAAAATAAGAAGGAATAATATTTTGATAAATGGCGGATGGATATTGAGCATTAACAATAGCACCAAGGATTATAAAAATTATAAAAAATAATATTGCTCGAGAAAACTTAAGCATTTTAGAACCAATAGCTGATCCAAAAACATTTACTGCATCATTCGCACCAACAATGATTCCTAGTACCAAAGCTAGAATTAAATATGTCATGTAATTAGTTTTTAACTGAGGATATTATTAAACGATCAGCAACATCTTCGGCAAGGTTGGCAACCTCATCTACAATTTCAACGAAGTATCTTAAGTGCATTTTTTGAGAAAGATCTAAATTATTGTTATTAAAAATTGCATTTTTAAGTTTAGTGCTAATTTTATCGCCTGTACTTTCATGCTTTGAAACTAACAAGCAATCCTCAATAGTTTTTTTAGGATCAATAAAAAACTGTTTTGATCCACTGATCAAAAGCTTTACGCAGGTACTATTGTTTTGAACAAGATTATTAAAATCATCATGTAATTCTTTGTGAATATCTGGCTTTTCAGTATTTATTCTATGGGCATTTCCTTGTAATTGACCAGGAATTTTATCAAGGTTTTCCAACATCCCTAAAACGTCCCCTCTCTGTTCTGGAATAAGAGTTTCTTGATATATTTTTCTTTCGGTAGTCCTGCGAAGTTTATCACATGCACTTTCTAAATCAGATATTTTCACAGTCAGATCTTCTACTTTTTTGTAATTTTTTAAAAAAAATTCTTTCATTAGATTCTCAAAAAGACTGTTTACTTCTAAAATATTATTTAAAAACAAATTTATAGAATTGATTAGTTCTTTCTGATCATTTTTATAAAAAGACATATCTTATTGAGTTTCTTTTTGAATTTTGTTTCTCATAAAAGCTGACAAAGATTCAGACAAGACAACTAAAACTATAATGGAAACAATAATAGCCGAAACTCTTGCATACTCTAACTGCAACACATTTCTTTTTAAATACCAACCCATGCCACCTGCTCCAAAAAAACCAATGATTGTTGATGCTCTGAAGCATACATCCCAAGTATAAATTAATATTCCTGTAAAGGCTGTTTTTACCTGCGGCCAGACCCCATAAGCAAAAACCTGAAGCTCATTTGCTCCATTGGAGCGAATAGTTTCAACTAGTTTCATATTTACATTTTCCAACTCTTCAGAAAAAAGCTTTCCAAAAAAACCTATGCAATACATAGTAAGAGCCATAACACCTGCCAACATTCCAAAGCCAACAACAGTTACAAAAAGGATGGTCCATATCGTTTCATGAATAGATCGCGAAAAAATAATTAAAAATTTTCCGATAGGATATGCAATTCTCTTACTAGGAGTTATGTTTCCAGCTGCAAAATAAGCTAAAACTGATGCTATAATAACACCAATCACCAGTCCTAGATAACCCATTTGAACGCTGTTCAAGATCGACTGCAAATAACCAGGGTCTAAAGCATATTCTAAATCAACTGGATAATAACGATTTGCTATGAGGCTTCCAAATCGACCAAGAGCAGAAAAAAATCTTTCAAAATCTATTCCTAAGTAAAGGAAACATAAATAAATAACAAAAAAGAATAGGGCTACACCTACAAATTTTTTTGAAGTATTGTTTTGATAAATATCTTTCATAATTTAATTTATTTTCTTTCTTAAAAAGTGTGACAGAATTTCTCCAATAATAATTAGTAAAAAAATAAACATTATTACCGTTGTTACTCCTGGATAATTAGACATGTGCATCTGTCTAAAAAAAGCTAGACCTAATCCACCAGCACCAACCAAGCCCATAATCGCTGACCTACGAATATTAATATCCCACTCAAAAATAATAGTTCCAATTACCGTTGGTAGTATTTGCGGTATAATTCCATAATACATAATATCAAAACCTGATCCTCCTGCTGCTCTAATTGCTTCTATCGGTTTTTTATCAGCTCCTTCTATAGACTCAGATATGATTTTTGAAATAAATCCCACCGATCGAAAAGCCAAAGCTAAAATTCCAGGTAATGCTCCGAGTCCAACCGCTCCTACAAATATTAATGCCCAAATTATTTCATGCACAGACCTACTTATGGTCATTAAAAATCTGGCAAAACCAAAACTTGCCATACCCAAAGGAGTTACATTTCTTGCGCCTAGCCATGCGACAGGTAAGGAAAGAAATAAACCAAGCATTGTACCCAAACAAGCCATTAAAAAAGTTTCAAAAGTTGGTACAATTAAGTGCTTCATAATTGTAAAATCAAGACCAACAAAATAAGATAACTGCTCAAGTATTCCTCCGCCTGAGCCAATTCGATGCCAATCAGTATCTAAAACAATAATAAAATAAACACTAAAAAAAATAATGACTACGAGAGAGATGTAAAAAATTATTTTTTTTATTATCTTTTTAGAATTTTGTTGTGAATAGGTATCTACATCAAGTGTAAATGATTCCATTATAAGACCTCATATTTATAAAGATCTTGAAGAACTTCGTGGGTTAGCTTGTCTGTAGTGTCGTCAAATTTTTTCTTTCCATCTTGAAGACCAAGAATTCTGTTGGCAAATTGTTTTGCCAAATCAATATTATGAATATTGCACAATACGGGAATTTTTAATTCTTCTGCTATCCCTTTAATTAATTCCATCATTTCAATGGCTATTTTTGGATCTAGGCTAGACGTAGGCTCATCTACCAACATAATCTCTGGCTCTTGCATTAAGGCCCTAGCAATACCAACTCTTTGTCTTTGACCACCACTTAATTGATCAACCCTTTTATTTGCAAAATCTTCTAAACCCACCTTTTCTATTAAGGCAATGGCTCTACTGATGTCTTTCTTATCAAACATTCTAAAAAGACTGGTAAAAGTATTCATGTAGCCAAGTCTACCTGTTAAAATATTGTCTATAACTGACATTCTATCGATTAGATTAAATTCTTGGAAAATCATTCCAATTTTTCGTCTTACTGATCTTAATTTTTTTCCACTTAGCTTGGTTATGTTTTCTCCCTTGAACAAAACATTACCGCTATTAGCATCTGCTAATTTGTTAATACATCTAATTAATGACGACTTCCCAGCTCCACTGGGTCCAATGATTGCGTAAAAGTCACTTTTGGAAACTGAAAATGATATATCAAATAAAACTTGGGGACCTCCCTTTTGATATGTTAGGTTTAAATTTTCTACTTTTAATATTTCGTTCATAAAATCCTATCTAGAGTATGCGTGGATTGTTAAACCCACGCATACTACTTATTCAACTAATTAACAGGAGAGTTAATTATTTTTTAGCTTTTTTCTTTTTCTTAAACTCAGCTTTAGCTTTAGCTAAAGTTCTGATTACATCATAATCTTTGTCTGTCATTGCAACAAACTTAGATGATTTAAGATTAGCTAGAAACTTTGCAGCACCTGCATCATTTCCAAGCTCTAGAAAAGTTCTTCTAATATTGTCCTGAATATCCTTACAAAGCTTACCGCTGAATACGAAAGGATCTTGAGGAACTGAAGGTGATCTCCATAAAATATTAAAATCACTCAATTTTACTTTTCCTTTTGCAACTACGTTGTCAAATCGGTGACTTGCTACGAAGCCAGCATCGATTTTTCCACTATAGACTGCTAGAGTTGTAAGGTCATGACCACCTGTGTAAACAATTCGTTTCCAGAATTTGTCTGCATCAGTGTTCATAGAAGGTGCCCAAACTACTCTTGGAATTAAATCTCCAGAAGTACTTCCTGGATCAGCATGACCCACCGTAGTACCTTTTAAAGATTTTTCAGTTGTAAATTTTGACCCCTTTTTAGAAATCAAAACACTTTGGTAACCTGGTCCTTCTTTTTGCATATATCCTTTTTTCTTAGCATATGTAGCAAATACCGTTATTGAAGGTTCTTTCTTTTTAGCAGTTATGTAACCATAAGGTCCCAATACAGCTATATCAACAAAACCACCTATTAAAGCTTCTGCAACTGAAGCGTAAGAAGTTGGCATATAAAATTCAATTTTCTTACCAGTGTTTTGTTTTAATTTTAAAAGAATCGGTTTGTATAAGTCTAATTCAAAAGACGATTCTTCTGTTGGAATAATTGAAAATCTAAGTTGCTTAGGATTGCTACACTTAGCGGCATATGCGCTAGTACCAATCAAACAAATTGAAATTAAAACTCCAATTTTTTTAATTATATTCATTATGTTTTCCCCTTTTTTGTTAATGCTTAACATTACATAACAAGTCTCAAGTTTCGACCAATATTAAAAAAAGATACCCCCTATCGAAAAAAAAGAAATTTTATATTTGTCATAAAAAGCAAGAAATAGCTCAAAAAATGAAAAAAATTTACTAATTGTAGGTTGTGTGTGTATCTTGAATTGTATAATTTTTTTCGTCTGACTCTAAACTCTAAATTAATAAATGAGTTTGTTATTTTTTCTATAGTCTTTTATTTTAGCCGCATTCTTAAAAAAGCTTATTTTTTTGTTAGTGTAGCCCCCTTGTTTAAGGCAAAAATCGATTTTTGAATTTTGAGCTGCATGATAATCATGTTCACTATCTCCTACGAACAGGGCATCTTTTTTATTTATCTTAAATTTTTTTACCACATTGTTTAATACACTTGGATGAGGTTTTTTAAATTTAAAAGTGTCTCCGCCTGCTACAAAATCAAAATATTTTTTTAAATCAGATTTTTGTAATACAATTTTAGTTAACTTTTCTAACTTATTGGAACACACTGCTAGTTTATAATTTTTTTGTAATTTATTTAATAAGTTTTTAATACCAGGATAAGGCTTGGACTTTACATAAACGTTTTTTTTATAATAAGAAAAAAAATAATCATACATATCTTGTTTTTGCTGGTTACTGGCTTTTACTTTTTGCATAGCTAATGATTTTATAATATTGCCCATAATTCCCTGGCCAATAATACTTTTTACCTTGTGGTAACTAATAGTTTTATAACCAAATTTTTGCAGGGTAAGATTGTTAGCTATTAAAATATCTGTTTGAGAATCAACTAAAGTTCCATCCAAATCAAATATAATTAGCTTCTTTTTTTTTAGATCCATTACAAAAACTTAATTTTTTTGGAATCTAAGAACATAGTTATTTTTTCTTTTGGATAGTAAATTTTTTTATCTACCTCATGCAAAGTATCAATAACTAAGGAATGATTTTTAACATTCACAACATACCTTACAATATTTCCAAGAAATTCCTGGTTTTCAACCGTACCCTCAAACTCTTCCAATGATAATCCTCTTAATCCCAATGAATTGTTCTTATTTTCCAAATATAAATTTTGAGGTCTTAATAAAACAGAAGTTCCCTTTGCATCTGCACCAATGCCCTTGATTACCATTCCATTCTTGCTCGTAAAGACAGAATTTTGAAATTCTCCTTCTATTACGTTGGTTGTTCCAAGAAAATTAGCTACGAATGCATTGGTTGGATTGTTATACAAATCTACGGGTCTACCCATTTGCTGGACTATTCCTTCATTGAAAATTGCCAAGTTGGTGGACATGGCATTAGCTTCTTCTTGGTCATGGGTAACAAAAATCGTTGTGATATCTAACTTGTGATGAAGTTCTAACAATTCTTTTCTCATCTGAACTCTTAGTTTGGCATCTAAATTAGAAAGTGGCTCATCAAGAAGTAAAACTTTTGGTTTCACAACTAATGTTCTAGCCAGTGCAACTCTTTGCTGCTGTCCACCAGATAGCTGGTAAGGATATCTTTTGCTCAATCCATCCAGGTCTACTAGCTCCAAAACTTCAGCTACTCTTGTTTCTATTTCTTTGCTATTAATTTTTTTTTCTTCTAAACCAAAACTAATATTTTTATAAACAGTCATATGGGGCCACAAAGCATAGTTTTGAAAGACCATTCCCACATCTCGTTCCCATGGATTCAAACTGCTAACCTCCTGACCTCCAATAAAAACTTCTCCTGATTGAGATTTTTCAAACCCAGCAATCAATCGCAACAAAGTAGTCTTGCCACATCCTGAAGGTCCTAAAAAAGTATAAAAATCTTTATTGTCGATACTAAGATTGACGTCTTTTAAAACATGGTTTGAACCATAAGACACAT
Source organism: Candidatus Pelagibacter sp. IMCC9063 (assembly GCF_000195085.1). NCBI lineage: Bacteria > Pseudomonadati > Pseudomonadota > Alphaproteobacteria > Candidatus Pelagibacterales > Candidatus Pelagibacteraceae > Candidatus Pelagibacter > Candidatus Pelagibacter sp. IMCC9063. The sequence continues at coordinate 160,455 of NC_015380.1, forward strand.
TAATATTTTTTATTTCAATTATTGAATCGCTCATTAGTCTATCTTAGCCTCCATCCCTCTTTGTTTGTAGTTTTTTTCTATAATTAATTGAGAAAGATATGTTCCTGCAGTTACAATTAAAACTCCGATCACACCAAAACCAGCACCAGGACCTCTTCCTGCGGCTGTTTGCATGTAAGAATAGATTGCATAAGCTAAAGGTGCATCCGTTTCTGTAGATACCAACATAATAGTTGCTGATAACTCGACAGTGGCTGTTGAGAAACTAGTAATAAACCCTGCAAGCAATCCACCCATCATCAAAGGAATTAATATTTTTCTAAAAATCGTGGTTTTTTTTGCTCCCAATGTTTCAGCGGACTCTTCTAAATATTTGCTTATTTGCATTAAGACTGCGTTGCAAGCTCTCAAGGCATAAGGAAGTCTTCGCACAGCTAAAATAATGACAATCATAAACCACCAAGAAGCTAATGGTTTGTCATTCCATGGTAAATTAACTGAATAGAAAGTCCTTAAATAACCAATACCCAAAACAAGGCCTGGGATCGCAAGCGCGCTCATAGCAATATAATCTAAAAGCTGCCTTCCTACAAACTTCGTTCTTAAGACAATGTAAGAAATAAAAAATGCTAGCACAATATCGATCAATGCTGCAATGGAACAATACAGCATGGTGTTTTTAATAAAGACACTATTTTCAAATACAGCTTTATAGTGACTAAAAGTGAATGCGTCTGGCAAAATACTAAATGACCAAACAGTTCCAAAGGATAAAAGAGCCAAAGCAATATGGGGGGATAAAACTAAAAACAAAATAAGAAATACTACCGAATAAGCAAAAAACTTTTGATGAGGTAAAAAATTTCTTTTGACCATACCACCACCACCTTTTTGCAGCATAGAATAATCTTTTCCTCCCAGCGCTAGTTTTGCGACCCAAACCGCAGCGACTGAAGTTAATACTAAAATCACACCAATCACATAACCCATAGGATCGTTGATTCCGATAGAGGAAATTCTAAGATAGGCCTGTGGAGCTAACATATTATTTACATCTAGAAGCAAAGGCGTTCCAAGGTCATCAAATACTTTTAAAAAAACTAAACTTGCTCCCGCAATATAGCCTGGCATAGATAAAGGAAGTACAATTCTTCGAAATAAACGGAAGCCCTTAGCACCAAGAGTTTGAGCTGACTCTTCCATAGTTCGATCAATATTATTTAAGCTACTTATCAAATTAATTAAAATGAACGGAAAGTAATGTATAGATTCCACAAAAATCACTCCGTTCAGCCCTTCCATAAATGGAATTTTAAAACCAAACCATTGATCCAGCATCAAATTAACTGAGCCATTGGTACCAAAGAGGAGCTTCATAGCTACAGCTCCTACAAACGGTGGCATAATTAATGGAATAAAACCCAAACTTTGAATAAGAACGGACCCTTTAAAATTAAAACGTGCTGTAAAATAAGCCAAAGGAATAGCAAAAAATGAAGCAAGAATAACTGACATGGATGCAACATAAAAAGAATTATAAAGTGACTCTATAAAAAGAGCACTCTGAAAAAAATCATAAAAATTTAAAAAAGTAAAATGACCGTTCTGATCTAAAAAGGAAACATAAAAGACTTGAACAATAGGAACGGCTAAAAAAATAAATAAAAATAATCCAATAAAAATAGCAGTAGATTTTAAAAAAAGATTTTTAAACATAGGAAAAGACAATCACGGCCCTAACCATAAAGGTTAGGGCCGCAAGGATATATTATAGAGATTTTAACGCTTGTTCAGCCTTTTGTTTCGCTTGTTTGTAATTGCTAACAACTTGCTTATCCCATCCAGCTTCTACTTCAGCCTGACGAGTACCTGCATATTTTGATATATCTTTAGCTTTTTTTCTTTTCTTCTTAAAGATTTTATTAAAATCAGGATCGTTTGCTTTTGCTTCAGATATAGGCAACTTAGCAACTAAAGCCCTAGCATCTGCTATTAGCTTTTTAGCTTTTGGATTATTTTTATTTCCAAGAGCTTTTTCTGCTTTATAAATTGCTGACATAGTAGCTCTCAAATCATCAAGACGATAAGTGATCATTACATCAAATAAAGAATTTACAAGATTGTATCTTGATTTAGATAGCAAAACATCAAACTTAACGGCAGCACCGATAGAACTATCCTTAAATGGATTAGGAAAGTCTTTAGGAGCTTTTGAATAAGTTTTTGGATTTACTGGCAATCTTCTAATTTTTGGATCCAGAAGGATTTCTTGTCCTTGAGGAGTTAATAAAAAGTCAATAAACAGTTTTGCGTTTGCGCTATTAGGAGCATTTTTTATAACCCCAATATTAGCAGGCACCAAAGTTGTTACTGTTGGATAAACAAATCCTACAGGAAAACCACTTCCGATTGATGAGAGACCAAAAAAGTCAATTACAATTCCAATACCAAAGTCACCACTGTTCACACCATCAGGAACACCGAAGCTTCTTGCAGTAACTGTTTTGAAGTTTCCAGCAATATTTTTCATTTTAGCCCAACCTTTATTAAAACCATCTCCTTGTAATAAAGTTTCAACAGTTAAATGCGTAGTTCCTGATCTTGAAGGAGCACTCATTCCTGTGTGGCCAAAATAAATTGGTTTTGCTAAATCAATCCACTCTTTAGGAGCGGGTAATTTATTTGCCTTTAAATATCTTGTATTCCACATCATGCCGTATCCAGCTGCAGCAAATCCAGTATAAAAACCATCCGGATCATTCACAGGATAAGAACCCACTTTAGATGGAATTCCTTTCACTTTAGATGTGTATTTGGCTAATAAACTGTCCCCCTTTAAAACTTCAAACGCATCTGGTGCGGAAGCCCAAAAAAGATCTGTTCCATTATTTGATTTTGTTTCCTGAATGTATTTAATTCCAGCAGTAGTTTTTTTTCCTACAACTTCAACCGTAACACCAGGATATTTTTTTTCAAATGCTGCTTTAAATTTTCCTGAAAGATCTTTTGGAAAGGAAGTGACTACTACCACTTTTCCAGAAGCTGCGAAAGAATTTGAAGCAAACAATAAAGCAATAAAGATTGCTAATAGTTTTTTCATGTTGTCCCCTTTGTTTATTTAATGTTAAGCGTACTTTAATTAAAATTTGCGTACAATAGGAAAAGAGAAATAAGAGTAAAACAAATTCTTATTCAAAAGAGGTTCTTTTTTGTCAAAAAAGGCTAAAATATTAAAAAAAATAATTTATAACCAGTGCTTAATTTATTAATGAAAAAAAACTATTTACAAATCATAGGTTGTGGTGCCTCTCAGGGAGTTCCTACTCCAGATGGTGATTGGGGGAATTGTAAAAAAATAAAAAAAATATTAGAACTAGAAGTTCCGTTTATTTAAGTCTTAATAATTACAAAATACTGTTTGATACCTCTCCTGATTTACGATTCCAGTTATTGGCAAATAATATTACTGAAATTGATTATGTTTTTTTTACACACTCTCACGCCGATCATATATTTGGAATAAATGAATTAAGAACATTTTGGATAAAAAATAAAAAAAAATTGATATTTTTTCAACTAAGCAATGTATTTTTTATTTAAAAAAATATTTTAGTTACCTTTTTAAGAATAACAAAAATTACCCTGCTGTCTTAAAAAGCAATATAATCAAAAGCCATATCAACATTGGCAATGGTAAGGATAAAATCAGAATAGAAAGATTGGATGTGAAGCATGGATCCACCAAAACTATTGGCTACAAAATTAATAATGATATTGCATATATCCCAGATGTAAAAACTATTCCTAAAAAAACTATAAAAAAAATATTAAATATTAAATATTTAATAATAGATTGCTTTAGGACCAAAGAGCATAACTTGCATGTCAGTTTAAAAGAAACCTTGAATTATATTAATCTAATCAAGCCTGAGAAGGCTTTTTTAACTCATATGAGCAAAGATCTTGATTACAATAATTTAAAAAATAAATTAAAAAAATACAAAAATATTGAACCCTGCTACGATGGAATAAAATTTAATATCTGAATTTAGTTATGTACGAATTATTTTTTTTAATACTTGGTTTTGCTTTATCTTTCTTGTTTATCAAGTTTAAAAATAAAAATTTATTAAATAAAAATATTAGTGAAAAAAATCTTGAATCGAAAGATTTATTTAAAAATCAAAAAAAAATTTTAAATCAAATACCAGATCAAATTCTAGTAATAGATAAATTAAAAAACATAGTATTTGCAAACCAATCAGCTCTAAATAGATTTGGTGGAAATATAAAAGATTCTCATATTGCAGAAGTTATAAGAACATCTAAATTTTTAGATGGAATAGATTTTGTAATAGAAAAAAATATACCCACTGCAGTAAAAACTGAGATTCAAACTCCAACCTACCAAGCTTATGAAGCAAATATTTTTCAAGCTCCAATTTTTGAAAATGAAAGATCTATCATTATATTATTGAGAGATTTAACTGAGATTTATAAAATTCAACAAATAAAGTCAGATTTTGTTGCTAATGTTTCCCATCAATTGAGAACACCTCTTCAGTCAATTAAAATGGGACTAGAAACTATTGATGACAAAGATTCTCAAAAAAAATTCTTACCTATTATGCTTCAAGAGGCATACCGGATGGAAAATTTAATTAAAGATTTGCTAATTCTTTCTAAAATTGAGCAGCAAGAGCATATCAAACCAAAAGATATTATAAATTTAAATGAAATTATTAATTATGTAAAAAGTTCTAACAAAGAATCTCTTGATAAAAAAAATATTACTCTTGATATTGATATTCCTGAAGACGCTACAAATGTGATTGGGGACAAAGATAAGCTAATAGAGGTATTTTCTAATTTAGTTGATAATTCTATCAAATACAGTGAGCCTCAAAAAAAAATTCATGTAGAAACCTATAAAAAAAATTCTCATCAGATTGAAATTGTTTTTAAAGACCAAGGAATTGGTATACCAAAAGATCTACTTCCTCGTGTTAGTGAAAGGTTTTTTCAAGCCGATCCTAAAAAAAGCCGAGTAGTAGGTGGTACCGGCCTTGGATTGGCAATTGCAAAACATATTATCATCCAGCACAGGGGAAATCTAAGGATTGAAAGCGAAGAAGGTATTGGGTCAAAGTTTATTATCAACCTCCCTTTGGCTAGCTAAACTTAAGTGTTGTCTAAAGAATACCCGGTGCTACGCACAGTTCGTATTAAGTCTTTTTTTCCTGGTAAATTAATTGCTTTTCTTAACCTCCTTATATGAACATCCACAGTTCTCAATTCAACATTAATAGAGTTTAGCCAAACATTTTCCAACAACTGCTCTCTTGAAAAAACTCTTCTAGGATTAGTGATAAAAAAATTAATCAATCTATATTCTGTTGGGCCCAAAATAATTTGCTGACTACCCCTAGAAACTCTTTTTTGCAAACGGTCTACTTTCAAATCTTCAAAAGTAACAGAGTCTTCTATAGCTTGAGGTTTAACTCTTCTTAGCAATGCATTGATTCTTGCAACAAGTTCTGAATGACTAAAAGGCTTAACAAGATAATCGTCTGCTCCAGTATTTAATCCTAATACTTTATCTTCTTCCTGTCCCTTGGCAGTTAACATTATAATAGGGATGAATTTAAATTTTTTATCTTTTTTTAGACTCCTGCAAATTTCAATACCCGATAAATCTGGAAGCATCCAATCTAACAATATCAAATCTGGCTCTATCTTTTTTATTTCCTTTAATCCTTCTTCGCCATTGTTAGAAATAAATACTTTATAATTTTCTTTTTCTAAATTATATTTAACTAGAGTTGCAATGGAAGGCTCGTCTTCAACTATAAAAATTTTAGCCTTCATAATATAAATTATTATTTTTTGTAATAATCACCTTCTACTAAATAATAAATATTTTCTGAAATTCTTCTAATATGGTCTCCGGCTCTTTCTAAATTTTTAGCGACAAATAAAAGGTTAGTTGCAAACTCTAAATTTTTATTATCTTTTGATAAAAAGTTTAAAATTTCCTTAATGGATAAATAAGTAAGCTCATTTACATTCTCATCCAATTTAATTACTTCAATCGCACCCTCTTTTGATTTTTTAATATATGCATCTAATGTTTTGTTCAGTTGGTTTTTAACCGTATTGCCAAGACGCTTTAAACTATCTAACAATGTTTGAGACAAATCCTCAGGCAAAGGAACTATTTTTTTTGCACTTCCCTTTGCAAGATCTCCTATTCTTTCCAAGTCTTGTGAAATACGTAAAGCACTTATGGCAACCCTTAAATCAATAGCCATAGGAGCTCTCTTTACTAGTATAGTCATAATTTGGGTGTCAATTTTTGCTCTATACTCATTGATTTTTTTATCGCTTTGGACAATCCTGTCTACCGCATCTTTATCTAAAATAGTAATTGCATTCATAGAATCGGTAAGTAGCGACTCTGTTAGGCTTCCCATTTGAATTATACTATCATTTAAAAATTGAAGCTCTTCTCCGTAAGATTTTACAATATGTGTGTCATTCGTCATAAGTTTATCCAAATCTACCAGTTATGTAATCTTGTGTCATGTTATTCGTGGGATTTTTAAAAATTTGCTCAGTAGTTCCTACCTCGATTATCTTTCCCATATGAAAAAAACCTGTTTTCTGTGAAACACGAACTGCTTGGGCCATGGAGTGCGTGACGATAACAATAGTAAAAGTTTTTTTTAATTCATCAATTAGTTCTTCAATTTTTGCTGTAGCAATGGGGTCTAAAGCTGAGCAAGGCTCATCCATTAAAATAATTTCTGGATTAACAGATATTGCTCTAGCAATACAAAGCCTTTGCTGCTGACCTCCTGACAAGCTTGTTCCAGGCTCTTCTAGTCGATCTTTTACCTCATTCCACAATGCTGCTCTTTTCAAACTATTTTCTACAATTTGATCTAAATCATCTTTAGATTCGCCAATGCCATGAATTTTAGGACCATAAGATACATTTTCGTAAATACTTTTTGGGAAAGGATTTGGTTTTTGAAAAACCATTCCTACTTTTTCTCGAAGCTGAACTACATCGACGCCCGGATCGTAAATATTTTTATCATCTATTTGTATCTGACCTTCCATTCTACAAATATCAATCACATCATTCATTCTATTAATGCATCTTATAAATGTAGATTTTCCACAACCAGAAGGCCCGATTAGTGCTGTAACTTCATTTTGATTAATTTCTAAATTAATATCAAACAGAGCCTGTTTTTGTCCGTAAAAAACATTCAAATTATTTGATTTAATTTTAATTTTATTATCCATAGTTAAATCCATTTTTTCTCAAACTTTTGTCTTGCATAAACTGCTATGGAATTCATCGCAATTAAAAAACCAAGTAACATCATAATTGTTGCTGAAGTTTTTTCAACAAACCCTCTTTCAGCTGATTCTGACCACAAATAAACCTGCACTGGTAAAGAAGAAGATGGATCCATTGGGGTACCAGGTACCTGCACTACAAAGGCAACCATTCCAATTAATAGCAAGGGGGCCGTCTCTCCTAAGGCTTGCGCTAAGCCAATAATTGTACCAGACAACGTTCCTGGCATCGCCAAAGGAACCACATGGTGCATCACGGATTGAACTTTTGAAGCCCCCACTGCAAGCGCTCCTTCTCTAATAGACGGTGGAACCGCTTTTAGAGATGCCCTACATGGAATAATAATTCTTGGTAAAGTCATAAGTGCCAATGTAATTCCTCCTACCAAAGAAGTAGATCTTGGCAATTCAAAAACATTAAGAAGAATACCCAAGCCCAAAAGTCCAAACACGATCGAAGGAACTGCAGCCAAGTTATTTATATTAATCTCGATAAAATCAGTAAAAGCATTTTTAGGCGCAAACTCTTCTAAATAAACTGCAGCAAGAAGAGCTATGGGAAAAGATATAATTAAACAAACTATAATACTAAAGAATGAACCCAGCATAGCACCTCCTATACCAGCAATTTCTGGGTTTCTAGAATCTCCATTAGAAAAAAGATAATTATTAAAAATTTTACTAATTTTATTTTCTTTTAATAAAAAGTCATAAATTGTTAATTGAAAATTAGAAACTTTTCTTCTCTCTTCAGGAATATCTCTCGTGTAATTTCCTTTATGCATTTGATCTAAGTCCGATGCTGCTGTAATTTTAAAAAAAACCTTCTGGCCAATTAAATTTTTGTTAGACAGGATAAAATCTTTTACTTCATATTCAAAGTCTGAACTAAATAAGGTTAATAATTCTTTTTTTTCCTTAGTGGTTATTGCAGGATATATTTTTAAAATGTGCTGTTGGGCAAAGTCATAAAAATCTATATTTTCAAAGTCTTCCTTGCTAGGTTTTTCAGGTAAGTTTAATTTTTCTTTACTAAGATCCAGCTCCAACTGAATAGCTGTTTTAACAAACGCTCCCGATCCTTCAGAAAAAACTTTAAAAACTAAAATCCCAACAAAAAGTAAGGCAGCACATACAGATATAATTCCATAAGCTTTAAATCTTTTTTCTGCAGAATATCTTTTTTTTAATCTTTGTTCTTTAGTCATATTTTTCTCGGTATTTATTTACCGCTCGTAGAGCAATAAAATTTAAAATTAATGTCATAACAAACAAAGTTAGTCCCAAAGCAAAAGCAGCTTGTGTTTTTGCACTGGTAAATTCTTGGTCGCCAACCAAAATCATAACAATTTGTGTAGTGATGGTAGTAGTTGAATCTAGTGGATTAATAGTCAGTTTAGCTGCTAATCCTGCGGCCATCACCACAATCATAGTCTCTCCAATAGCTCTGGATACAGCCAGTAAAATTGATCCAATAATTCCTGGAAGAGCCGCTGGTAATACTACTTTTTTAATTGTTTCTGATTTCGTAGCACCCAATGCATAAGATCCTTCTCGTAGTGATTGGGGAACTGCATTGATAACATCATCTGATAATGAAGAAATAAAAGGAATGATCATTACACCCATTACCAAACCTGCAGCAAGAGCGCTCTCAGAAGAAACAGCTAACCCTAAAGATTCTCCAATAGTTTTGATAAAAGGCCCTACCGTTAAAGCAGCAAAAAAACCATACACCACCGTTGGAATTCCAGCTAAAATTTCAATAATTGGTTTTCCAAACTTCCTTACGCTAGGAGTTGCGTATTCAGCTAAGTAAATCCCAGAAAACAAACCTATCGGTACAGACACACACATTGCAATAAAAGCAATAAATCCAGTTCCAGCAAATAATGGAACCGCTCCAAAAGCCTTGCTCAATTCTTTTGCTTCTTTTGCACTTAGAGCTACTGAAGTATCGCTCACAAATGCTTTTTGTGGACTCCAGCCAAGACCAAATAAAAAATCAAAAAAATTAATTTGAGAGAAAAATTTTATACTTTCTAATAATAGTGAAAAAATAATCCCAGCAGTAGTTAATACGGCGACAACGGAACAAGAGATTAATACAATCTTAAAAATAAACTCCACACCTTCTCTTGCATGGGTATTATTTTGAATTTTCTTGTAAGCAACCAAGGCAAAACCAATAACCAGGGTTAATACTAAGACAACTTTTGCACCCTGGGCTATAGAAAGAAAATGACCATATTGTTCAGCTCCTTTTTTTATTTGCTCGCTAGCAATACCAGTAAAATTTCCGAAGTAAGATGCCTTAATTTTTTGATATATTAAATTCAGTTGATCGGGATCAATAGAGTTAATTGAAATTTTTTCTAAACCACTAATGATTAAGTATTTAACAATGAATGGTTCAAAAATAGACCATAACAAAACAATTAAGAGAGCTGGCAGCGCACACCATAAAGATAGGTAAAAACCATAAAAATGAGGTAGCGCCTTGGGTTTAAATTTTTGTGAATATGCAATTTTTTTAATTTGAGATTTTCCGAAGAAAAAGCAGGAAAAACTAAATAAGGCTATAAAAGCTAATATTAATATATTCATATTTTCCTACCCCTTAAAATATTAAGAGCCAGAAAATTTCTGGCTCTTAATCTTATTAACTAAATTACAAGCAACTAGCTTGCAAAACTTACATCTTAATGTTGGTAAGTTTCGTAGCTGAGTTTCTTGTGGTTTTATATTTGTCATTACTCAAAGGTACCAAACCAATGTCCGCTAAGTAGCCTAAATTTCCCATTGCTTTCTTGGAAGTAAATTCATTTAAGAATTCCTTAATACCAGGAACAACACCGATGTGAGCTTTTTTTACGTAGAAAAAAAGAGGTCTTGCTATTGGGTAAGAGTAATCTTGGATGCCTTCTAATGAAGGTTTTACTCCATTGATAGAGGCAGCTTTAATTTTATCTTTATTTCCAATTAAGTAACTGTAGCCAAATAATCCAAATAATTCTGGATCAGCTGCAAGCTTGTTTACAATCAAAGTATCATTTTCACCCGCTTCAATTGCCAAACCATCTTCTCTAAGTTTTGGACAACCTTTTTTTGCATCTTTTCCGGCAAGTTCTTTATAAGCTTTTGAACAACCTTTACCCATAACCAATGAGTTCCAAGCATCTCTTGTTCCTGAAGTTGGGGGAGGAACCATAATTTTAATTCCAAAATTTGGAAGTGACTTATCTATATCGCTCCATTTTTTGTAAGGATTAGCAACTATCTTTCCATTGATATCAACATCATGTGCTAAAGCTCTCCAAAGTTGCTCTTTAGTAAAATTTGCATCTTTTGCTTTTAAAGAATGTGAGAATACAATTCCGTCATTTCCTACAACAATTTCAATAATATCATTCACACCATTTTTAGCACAAAGAGCTTTTTCTTTAGATTTGATAGCTCTTGATGCATTAGTAACATCTGGATGTTGCGTTCCAACACCTGAGCAGAATAATTTCATTCCACCACCAGTACCTGTGCTTTCAACAACTGGAGTTTTAAATTTTCCGCTTTTACCAAATTTTTCAGCAACAACAGTTGTGTAAGGATACACTGTGGACGATCCTACAATTTGAATTTGATCTCTTGCTGAAGCGGCAAAAGTTATACCAAGCCCCAAAACAAGAACTGCAATAAACTTTATTTTATTCATTTGTTATTTTTCCTTTTTTTAATTGTTTAATTGCAGTTTAAATAATTTGTATTTGGAACAATTGTGTTACAGAATTGTTAAAGTTTTATGACAAAAGCAAACTTTATAGTTGTATTAAAAATCTGTTTACTTGAAAAACCTATGTATATTGGGGCTTATAAGACTATCGTTGTAAATATTTTAAAAAACAGAGAACTTAATTAAGTAATGACTATACGATTAAAGTAATTCCAAGAATCACTGCTGCAACTAAAATCAAAAATACTACAACAGCTTTACTAAGAGGTAAGCTTGATAAATTCATTAAAATTCTTTTCCGAGTAGGTTGTCTATGCTCAATCTGTACCCACCTTTAATGGTAATAGCAACCATGACTACTAACCAAAACAATGGGTATTCATATCCACCCTTAACCCACATAAAACCACTTGGTAAATGAATATAAAAAGTAGCCACCGCAAGAACTCCGATGAGTTGTGCTGACATGAATCTAGTAAACAATCCAAGAGCCACGCAAATACCGCCAACTAACTCAATCAAACCAACATACCAGGCTAACATTAAAGCAGGTTCTAATCCTGCACTTGCAAAAAATTGGGTAGTTCCTTCAATTCCTCCGAACACTTTTCCATACCCATGAGGTATCATCATCGCACCTGCAACGAACCTTATCATAGGATATGCTAATGGATCTAACAGATCGTAAATGGGGTCTAAGAACCTAAATATTCTTTTGGAAGTTCTGTGTACAATTGGATCCATATATAATCATAACAAAATCTAAATTAAAAAACCAACTCTTTCTATAAACCAAAACAAGCCAACTATAGCAATCATTGCAGATAATGGATTGGTTAAGTAGCTTCGGTACCATTTTTTTTGACCAAACCAAAGTCCGATCGATACAAAACAAATACTGATGACAAGCAACTGTCCAATCTCTACTCCGATATTAAAAGAGATCAGGCTCGTTATAAAATAGCTTTCTGCAACACCAATTTCATTTAGAATTCCGGCAAATCCCAGTCCATGTAACAGTCCAAAAATAAATACTAACACTGGCCTCCATTTGGATAGATCTTTAAGAAATATATTTTCTATAGCAATATAAACAATTGAGACAGCGATGATGGGCTCTACTATAAAAGCAGGAATGACTATAATCTTCATAACTCCTAAAAAAATAGTTACGGTATGGGCAAGAGTAAAAGCTGATACTTGCCAAATCAAAGGTCGTAGTCTAGTCGATAACAAAAACAATCCCACTACAAATAAAATATGATCTAAGCCTTTGGGTACAATATGTTGAAAACCAATAATGATATAATCTTGAACTACACTTAAAAAAGTTTGTTGTTGATTGGTTGAAGTTGAAAAATTAGCAGTATCTCCATTTTGTAAATATTTGGTGAATAGCTCCTCTCTATCTTTATTAACCCTAAGAACAATAGAGCCATAAAAAGGGTCCCAACGAAATTGTAACAAAGGATTGCTAGAAGAAAAACTACCCCTGACTACAATTTCTGTTTCTCTGGCCAAAGAAACATCACCAACTTCACTTATATGTATATCGTAATTTTTAAATGCAATTTTATCATTTCCATTTAGAAAATAAATATTTTGAAAAAAAGACGTTCTAATTTTTTGATATTCTTGCCGCAAAAGCTCTGGTGTATATCTTCTTAATTGTTCATACCGCTCTGAATTCTTTGATTCATTTGTATTGTCATGATTAGGATCTACTTCAGAGATAATCGATTCTAAATTTAGCTGAATCTTAAGTTCATAATGTATCTCTGATGGTTTAGAAGTTAATTCTAAATTGGCAATAGCCGGCTTCAATTCATGACTAAATGCAAATTGACAGAGACTGAAAAAAATAATTAAAGAGCGTATTAACATTGAAGTAAGATATAATTAAGTAATGAACCATTTTCTAGCTAAATTAACTGTAGTCCTTTTATTTAGTTCTATCTCTCTAACCAGTTCTGCGCATGAACTATGGCTAGAACCTGAGGCTTTTATCACACAGCCTAATTCTAAACTAAATGCACATATTAAAGTTGGCCAAAAATTTAATGGGGACAAGTTTCCTTACCTTCGTTCTGAAACAAAAAGTCTAAAACTTTTTTTAGAACAAAAATCAATTACCCTACAACCTAGAGATGGAGATTATCCTGCTATTCAATCTTTATTAGAGGGATCTGGTTTGCATGTTCTTTCATATGAATCTACTCCAGAAAAAGTTGATTATAAAAATTTCGAAATATTTAAAACTTTCTTAAAAGATGAAGGAATTTGGAATGAGTGGAGTGCAAAAAATCCTGACTTTATTAATTCTGATATTAACGAAACCTACACAAGGTATGCAAAATCTCTTATTCAAGTTGGTGCTAAGTCGGGCGAAGATTTTAATACAGGTCTTCTTTTTGAATTAATTGCATTAAACAATCCTTATGGAAGTGAAAATAAAGTTGATGTTCTTTTGCTTTATAAAAACAAACCTTTTCCCAATTCACAAATTACTATTTTTAATAAAACCGGAAATGAAACTACAATTAGCAAAATCAGAACTAATAATGATGGCAAGGCAATTATTTCTCTTGAAAAAAAAGGAGCTTTTTTAATAAGCGCAGTACATTTTAAAAAATCAGAAATCAAAAATGCTGACTGGCATTCTTTGTGGGCCAGTTTAACCTTTAAAAAATAAAATTGGTGCGCTCGAAGGGATTCGAACCCCTAACCTTCTGATTCGTAATCAGACGATCTATCCAGTTGATCTACGAGCGCTCAATGTTTGCTTGTAAATAACATAGGTCAATTCATCTTTCTACGGCAAATTGAATCGTTGTTAACACTTGCTATCATCACCGATTGGATTTGTCTTGGGGTGCTGCTGGGGTGCTGCAAAAAAAAATCGTTCCTAAATGTTCTTCTAGGAATTCCTTACCCTTAATGGCTTTGGTAGTCAGAAGATCAAATAAAAAAGGAGTAGTTCCAATGATTAACGAAGATAAGAAAACGAAGAAAATAGTAAGGCAGAAACTAACAGAGAGTTTCATTGCTTCTGTTGAGAGGAAAGATAAGCCACAGGTGTATCTTTTGAAAAATCTTTAGTTTTAGCGTGGGTGTACCATTCTTTTTTATTTTTGAATTTTAAAGGTTGAACATATTTTTTTGCTTAATTAAAATGGTTTACTTACTTTAAATGCAAATTCATTTTCAAAGTCTTGATTATTTCTAATCAATCTTCTTATTGAAGTAGAAAAATACCAACTATCAATTAAATTTAAATCAAAGCCTAACTCTAATTTTATAGAATTTGAATAGTCTTCTTTTACAGTATAACTATATTTAGTGTTGGGATCAGATATATAAGATACTTTTACATCTGAATCGGGAGTTAAATTTTCAAAAAACTCAATTCTTCCGTATGGTAAAAAATATCCTTTCTTAATTTTTTTTTTATATTTTGTTAAAGCGCCAATTGAAATGGATTTATTTTTTAAATTTTGTTCTTCAAATCTTAATGCTTGAATATTGCCTGACTCTAAAAAACTTTCAAATTTAGATATACCATAATCAAATCTTCCAAATAATAATGATGTAGAGTTATCTTTGTCCATTATTTTATTAAATTTTATTGAGCTAAAGTATTGCTTAACACCTCTATTCCCCGTTAAAGAGTTGGAAGTGTTAGCTTGCTCAATTCTTGTAAGATCATTCTCAATATGTCCATAACCAACTAAACCATCAATAAATGTTGATTTATTGTTATGCCAGCTAGAATAGATTGTTGCACTTTTTGCATCAGAATTAATTTTAGTACCCAATTGCCCTACATCCGTATCCTGATCTTCTAGTCTAATGGCTATACCAAAAAGAGTATTTTTCTCTATTATTTTATCTATTCCAATTGTTAAGGCATCTGAATCAAATTCTTGATTTACCTTACCTGATTTAACTTTCACTTTACCCTTTTTAAAATACCCTGAACTCCAAATTTTCCATTTTCGAGGCACCATTCCAAATTCATTTTTTAAATATTGTGAAAGAGGTAACTCACTTATAAATTTTTCAATATTTTTATTTGATAGTTTATGCTCTTTGTCGACATCGCCTTTTAAAAGATAAACGTCTAATAATTTACCTTTTAAAAGATAAGCATCTAATAATTTTGCATAGGGGTAGGTATCTTTGTTTGTTGTATCAATATCTATACCTAGATCTTGAAATTTAATATTGTCATTTTTTTTGGTGGTTCGATACCACTCCATTCTTTCTAAAACAGGATAAGTTGATCCATAAATAAATCTTTTTGCACTTTCTGATTGTCCTTCAACTATCCCGACTAATTCTTTATCGTCAAAAACATCAAATGGGTTATCCGTAGCTTCTGTAGATGTTATGGATATTGATGCTGCTCCAAAAGCTGTGGCTGTACCTCCCTGACCGCCGTACTCAATAATATAGGCATCAACTGCATCGTTATCAATTACAAAATCATTCCACTTTCCTCTCCTATCGTCATCTAACGCTCCATAAACGTGCATATAATGTTCATCATTTCTGTTGTAGTCATTTGGTTCACGGTCACCACCCGCGGCTACAAGCCAATTTAAATAACTTTGTTCTGAACATCCGCTGATTGTGGCTCCTGGTCCACCAGAATTTAAAAGAGGTTCGATTGCGCAAGTATAACTTTGGCCAGCTTCAGGTCCATCCATCCACTTCCATATTCTTTCAGTTCCACTATCAGATCCTCCAGTCCATGCATTTGTTGAAATTTTATCTTTTATCCATGCGTTTTCTTGTGCAGATGTAATGTTTACTAAATAACCCCTAAGCCCATTAAATTTTTGTGCATCACTTTTAGCAGCTGCTCTTGCATCATCCCATTCTATATCTGTAGCTGCAATAGCTCTATAATAATGACCATTAACAGGATTGTAAGAGGCGCCTGTTGGTGTTGCAGAAACCGAAATAGTTGCACTAGAGGTGCTTCCATCACCTTTAAAAGAAAGTGTAGCTAATGCATTATTAACTTCTGCTTGAGTTCCCTCAAAACCAATCTCTGTTCTATTATCATTTGAACAATTAGCAGGTTCAGAACTAGAATTATCAGCCGTATAACCACAAAATCCATTAATTTGCTCAAGTCCCGTAACCGTTGTTATTTTTACAAAACCAGCTGTTGCAGTAATTGTTATAAGTACATCTGTAGAAAAACCACTTACAGAAGGAGTAGTGCCAGTTTCAGAAAGTAATACAAAATCTGAAGTATTGGTTGTTAGAGTTGAAGGAAAAGTGAAACTTGCAGAGTAAACTGCTTTGGTACTAAAAAAAATTATCAAAAAAAAGGTAGTAAAAATAAATTTCATAAATTTTTTAAATCAGCTAAAATTTATTTGAAACTTCTATATTTGCACCATAGTCAGGAGTTTTACTCATCAAAGTGTAATTAGACCCAACAGTAATATCAAAGCCATTTACATTGTTGGTGAATGATAAACTAGTATTGTTAAAATTATTAACATCAAAGACAAATTTCATTTCATCAATTGGAACATAACCTACAGATAAATAAATTTCATTACTGTGGCTTTTGGCAGATTGAAATCTTTCAAAATTTCCAACTAATGACCAACCTGATATGGAAGTGACATCAAAACCGTAACCAATTCTTAAATTATGTTTGGACTTATTATCTACTTTGTAATTATAAACTGTACTTTGATTATTTAGGTAATAGAATTCTGCATCTGATGATGGGCTTAGATCGGCAACATACTCTAGTCGCCCATGGTGATTTATAATTTCATCTTCTTGCCTATCAGTATCCGTTTTATCCAGAAGGATACCAAGGGTTGCTAATGCAGATTTAATATTTTGATCCTTGTAAAGTAATACATCTGTCAAACTATTTGCTATATTAGATCGTTCACTAAAAGCTTTTAGTTTGGTGTACCCTAAATCTAATTTAATACCTGGATTAAGATTTATATCTTCATCAACTATTCTTTTTCCAAAATTAAATGATCCAAAGATCTGTTGACCTTCTCGGTTTCCCTCTAAGGTATTGCCATAAATAACTCTTCTTTGATCAATATCTAGTGAGCTAACTCCAATTAATGTATCGGTAAAAACCTGATTATCTCTAAGTTTAGTGCCGTATAGAGCCAAACTATAAGCATCTGTCTCTAATTTGCTTCCTTTATATCCAATATCAACATTATCGTTTCCATATTGAAAAACGTACCCATACATAGCGTCTCTATCATCTTCTTTAATTCTATCCGCACCAATTGAGATACCATAACTATGAAAATCTCTTGATGATGAGTTTGAGGATTTATTTTTACCTAAACTAACTCTACCCTCGCTCCACTGAAACCAATCGTCACTATCATAACTTCTATCAACTTCTTTTTTAGAGCTTTTAAGAGCACTAACTAATTTTGATATTTTTTCATTTGTAAAATCAATTTCTGCATTAAGATTTGATAAATTGTCTTTATTTTTATGTCTTCTTAACCACTCTGTTCGGTGAAAGATTGGAAGAGTGTTGTTTTTAATTATACGTTTTGATAATTCAACATTAGCTTCAATGATTGCTTTAACATCACTATTATTAGAAGGATCGCTACATGTAATAGTGCCAGCACAAGCTACACTATATTCATAAATTGTATTAGAACCAGTGGTACTCTGTCCAGTATGTGTATCCTCTGTAATATATAGTTTTGTAAAATTGGCTGAAAAAATAAACCCTGTCATAGTTGAAGCTCCTGAAGATGAAACTTGGGTACTAAATGAATATGACTGAGAAAATTCTAAAGTACTAACATCCCATGGAGTTGTTAATGTATATTTATGAATTGAGTCTGTGCCACCTCCACCTATATAAAATATAGTTCCACTTGAATGAAATTGAATACTTCTTGGGTTATCTTCTTTACTGGTTAAAGCTGAAGATTGAGTTGAATCTTTTGTTGCAGTCGTAACATCCCATGGAGTAGATAGTGTAAACTGTTGTATTACTTCTGTTTGATTACCAGTGACATACATCCTGGTTCCATCATATTTAAAAGCTAATGATCTTAATTGATTCTCATTTGATACATCAAAATCATCATCATATTGTAATGTAGAAGTATCCCAAGCTGTAGTTAAATTGTATTGTCTAATTGATAAGGCTGCATTATCTACAACGTACATCACTTTTCCATCAGGTTTAAATTGTATTGCGTGAGGTTTATTTATGTTGGTTAAAAATGTTGAAGAAGTTTTAATTGCTGTACTAATATCAAATGGGGTACTTAAAGAATACTGAATTACACTGTCAACCTCAGAATAACTATCTTTTTCACGATTAGTTACATACATAATTGTTCCATCTGGTTTAAAATTTATTTGTCTTAAACCATCTGCATCTGTGGAAATATCTTTTGATTGCTTAAATTCTATAAAAGCAAATGAGTTGGAACAGAAAAAAAATATATAAAATATTGAAATAAGAAATATTTTTTTCATTATGATGTTAGATAACTTTGGGTTAATTTTCTTAAGTTATATAATAATATTTAACGAATTCTGAAATGACCGACCTATTTTGGGTCTAATAATTTTTTTTACTTGCTCTAAAGATTGAGGATTATTGAGAGGTTGAATGTTAAGGATTTAGACTTTGATAAAACTAGATATCTAGTATTTATTTAAGCTTACTAAATGAGTCTTGAAAACAGTCAATCTCATCTAAAGTTTCAAAAAAAATTTGATTTAAAGATGAAGAGTGAATTATTTGACACTTTTTTTGTTTTTCGCCGTCCATTAATGACGAATTATTTTTGACTAGAGTATTTATGTGTTCAGCAGGAGTAGAACCTGTTGTTTTTTTAATTCCATAAGATGTGGCTGCAGATGCACCTGCAAGTATAGGATTACCTGTTTTCGCCAGAGTATATACTGGGCCCACAGCTGAGCTATATTGAGTACAACCACTTAAAACTATAAAAACAATAATATAAAAAATATTTTTCTTCATACGCTCAATCATCCTAACATATTCTCTTTGTATTTGTCTTATTATTCATTTTTGTTTTGCAAGCTCTGTATTTCTAATATTTAAAGCCAAGCAAGTAATATCATCTCTTAATTTTTCTGCTCCCCAATTAAGTTCTGTTGTAATAGAATTTATTATATTTTGCGGAGTAACATTTTCTATTTTTTTTATTATTCTTTCAACGCCCTCTACTCCTAGTTCTTGACCATTGCTTAAATAACCTTCTGTTACGCCATCGGTATAAATTAAAAATGTTTTTTCTTTCAAATTGGTAGCTATTGATTTTACCATAGACTCTGTAGAATATTTTAAAATTCCTATTGGTGGTATTTGAGATTTCATAAACTCAAAATTTTTTTCTTTATCAAAAACCATAATACTTTCATGACCTGCGTTTACAAAGATCGCCTCTCCAGTTTCTGTATTAAATTTTCCAAATACAGCTGTCATAAACATTCCTTTAAACTTTGCTTCAACTAGTTCATTATTTACTGTGAATACAACTTTTTCTAATGGATAGGACAAATTAGAAATTGTTCTAAATATTGAGGCTGCTTTAGCCATGTACATACCAGCTGTAATACCTTTTCCTGATACATCTGCTAATATGAAAAAATATTCATTTTTACCTACATTGACTACGTCAAAAAAATCTCCAGAAACATCTCTGGCTGGAATATTTTTTGCATAAAGAAAATTTTTAAACTTTGATATGTCTGGAAATAAGCTTTTCTGTACATCTCCTGCGAGCTCCCTTTCTCTTAATAACTTTGCCTCTTTTTGCAAATTTGCGAGTGCAATTCGATTTTCTTCTATAAACCTTAAATAAAGTCCAGTTAAGAAAGTAATTGTAAGCATGAATATAGGATAGCTAATATCTACAAGTTGGGACTTAAATAAAAAAGCGCTAAAGCCAATTATAATTACTATGATTAAGCTTCCAAAGAATATTAATAAACTATATTTGGGTTTAGTATGTTGGGAGAGAAAAAAAACAACACTAGCGACTATAATTGAAAATAGTAATTCAAATAAATAAGTGTTTGGATTTCGAATAAGATAGGATTGATCTAAAATATTTTCAATTATGTTTCCATGCACTTCGACTCCTGGAATTGTATTTCCTAAAGGAGTTTTTACTAAATCAAACAAACCCTGTGCTGATGCACCAATCAAAACATACTTATCTTTAAATATTGATGGATTAAATTTACCCTCAAAAACAGAGCTTGCGGAAATATACTGGTTTTTTAATGATTCTTTATATCTAATCCAAATAATTCCATTCGGATCTGAGTAAATTTTATGAGGTCTTGAACTTATTCTGTTAATGCCCGCCTCATTCATCTCTACATATAAATTCTTTTGATTGGACCCTACGCGGATCATTTCTAGTGCCATGGTTGGATATAGCTGATTTTTCAAACGAACAATCAATGGAAGGGATCTGATAATACCATCAGTTTGATCTAAAAAAGAAATAGAGCCCAATCCTTTTGCACTATTTTCTAATTTTTCAAGTGATCCTATGGAGTGAGGAAAAGAATATGTAAATTTTTTAGGATCTCCTCCTTTTACAAGAAATTTTGCTTTTGGTGATCTATCATAAGTTCCATGAGAGGGAACATTGCTACCGAGCACTGCTGTAACTGATTTTGATTTTTTTAACTGCTCTCTAAATATTTCATCAGGTCCTTTAATATTTTGCAAACCAGCGACATCGGCTGGTATTAAATTATAAGCTCTAATTATTTCTTCGGGAGATTGTTTGTCCTTCTCTGCAAAGAAGATATCGAGGCCTATGGCTTTTGGATTAGAGGCATTAACATTTTCCACAATTTTTGCAAAAATAGATCTATTCCATGGAAATTGGCCAAAATCACCTAAACTTTTTTCATCTATATCTATTATAATAACTTCAGAAGTTTGCTTGTTTAATGGAAAAATTTTTTGATAAACATCAAAACTTAAATAAGAAATTGATTGTATAAAACTAGGATTAATTGTTTTTAAAAAAACTAAAAAAAATAATAAAATTAAAAAAATTGTATAGTTCTTATATTTAGCAAATAAAATGCTCATGTTTTTTTTATAATTAAAAAATTTGTCTTAAGCTAAGCATTGCTTCTTCAATGGTATTTGGCCTCAATGCATCTTGATTATTTAATGTAAAATCAATTTCAAAATCATTAATTTTTTTACTTATCTTAAATTCAGATCCTAAATGTTCTGAGCCTGCTAATTTGTAAGCATAGTTAGTTTTTTTATTGGGCAAGAATCCTATCGCTAAATTTATTTTATCAGTATGACCTACTCCTAATGCTTGATTTCTTTCATAAATTAAAAAGATACTAAAGCTATCTGGTAAAATTATATCTACCCCCAATTCACCATTTAAATTATGTAAAGCACCTGAATATAATTTGGTATCAAAATCACCTGTTGTATCAGCGAGATAAGAATATTTTATGCTGGAGGATCGGTGTAAATTTGCTTTGTATTCTAATTTTCCATGCTTTCTAATTTTATATTTTTCATTTTCTAATTCTTCAGCTGCAGCAATTGAGAGTCTTGCATTTCTTGATTGAACGCCTTGCTTTTTAAATTTCATGGCAGCGTTACCACTTTCTTGATATTTATTTAACAAAGTGTAACCAAGATCAATTTGTCCTGAAGGAACTAGAGTTAAATTATTTTTTTTAATCTCATCTTTTAATTTAATTGTTCCATATATTTGTTTACCGTCTCTTTTGGCAGTGACACGCTCACCGTCGAACACTGATAAAATATCAAAATTGAGAGCCCCCACTCCAATAACCGTGTCTATAAATTTTGTATCATCTTTAATTGGCGAAGAAGTATAATGGGTTAAATTATAAGTATTCGCATCTAAATTACTTCCAACTGTTCCAACCTCAACATCATCTTTACCAAACCTAAATGCCAGCCCCCTGATGCCATTATTTTTGGTAAATTTATCTGCTCCAACTGTGATTGCATCCGTTTTAATTTTTTTAAATGAGGAAGCTTTTGTCTCTCCAACTCTTCCAACAGCAATACTTCCTTCGCTCCAAAAAAATATATCTTGTTCTTGTTCTTGTTCTTTAGTTTTTTTGCTAGTAGCTGAATTTTTTACAACTTTAGCAAGAGAAACTAGCATTGGATTAGTAAAATTAAGATCTAAATTAAGATTAGTTAAGTTTTGATTATCTTTGTTTCTTCTAATCCACTTTAAACGATTTAAAGCAGTATCGGTTGACTGTTCAATGGTTCTTGTTGCAACTTCTATTTGTGCAATAGCTATTCCTGTTCTGATACTATTTTCTGTAATTGAAGGACAATTACCTGAAAAAAGAGTAAACGGACAATTTAAGGTATATTCACTTACCTTTTTACTCGAACCAGTAATAAACATTTTTAATCCAGAAGGACTAAATGCTAAACCATATGGGAATGCCTCGCTTGATAAGTCTAAAAAACCTACATGAGATAAAGTTGATATATCGAAACCTGTAGATAAATCGTATTGATTAACAGTTTTTTCACTCGTTCCTATTATAAACATTCTGGTACCATCAGTATTAAACTCTATATTAGACGGTGTTATACTCTGAGTACTCAGATCTTGTGATCGTAAAAAAGTAACATCTGAAAGATCAAAACCTACAGCTAATTCATATTGGTGTATGGAATCATTCTGATGTCCAGTAATATACATCATTGTTCCATCATTATTAAAATCAAGACCATAAATATTATTATCCTGGCTTTGAACCCGAAAAAAACGTACAAAATTTGCTGATGACAAATCAAAATTTGCAGTAAGTGAATATTCCTGCACATAATCTCTGTTTTTTCCAAGAACAAACATTTTTGATCCATCATTGTTAAATTTTATACTCGTTTCAAAAGCGTCACCAAGATTAGCCAAACTATCTACATAAGAAGCTGTCGATATATCAAAGGGAGTTGATAAAGTATATTCATGCATATCATCCTCACCACTACCAGAAGTACCTCCATTACCGTTCTGTTCACCAATAACAAACATTTTTGTTCCATCATTACTAAAGGTAAGACCTCTAGGCATATCCTCTTCACCTGCAACTGAAAAGCTTTGCAGAAAGAGTGGAGTAGCAGAATCACCACTTTCTAAAGCAGCACCTTCTCTAACAAAAGTTAGATTAATAATTAGAAAGGCTAGTATAAATCTAATTGTCGATTTCATGAAAAAATTTTTATTTAAAGACATAGTTTAATTTTTATCAAAACTTACTAGTTAAATTAATTGTTGCTTCTTCAATGGTATTTGGCCTCAATGCATCTTGATTATTTAATGTAAAATCAATTTGAAAATCATTGATATTTTTACTTATTTTAAATTCAGATCCTAAATTTTCTGAGCCTGCTAATTTGTAAGCATAGTTAGTTTTTTTATTGGGCAAGAATCCTATCGCTAAATGTATTTTATCAGTATGTCCTACTTCCAAAGCTTGATTTCTTTCATAAATTAAAAAGATACTAAAGCTATCTGGTAAAATTATATCTACACCCAATTCACCATTTAAATTATGTAAAGCACCTGAATATAATTTGGTATCAAAATTACTTGTTGTATCAGCGAGATAAGAATATTTTATGCTGGAGGATCGGTGTAAGTTTGCTTTGTATTCTAATTTTCCATGCTTTCTAATTTTATATTTTTCATTTTCTAATTCTTCAGCTGCAGCAATTGAAAGTCTTGCATTTCTTGATTGAACGCCTTGCTTTTTAAATTTCATGGCAGCGTTACCACTTTCTTGATAATCATTTAACAAAGTGTAACCAAGATCAACTTGTCCAGAAGGAATTAATATTAAATTATTTTTTTTAATCTCATCTTTTAATTTAATTGTTCCATATATTTGTTTACCGTCTCTTTTGGCGGTTACACGTTGCCCATCGAGCACTGATAAAATATCAAAATTGAGAGCCCCCACTCCAATAACCGTGTCTATAAATTTTGTATCATCTTTAATTGGAGATGAGGTATAATGGGTTAAATTATAAGTATCCGTATCTAAATTGCTTCCAGCTGAGCCAACCTCAACATCATCTTTACCAAACCTAAATGCAAGTCCAGTTATCCCATTATTTTTGGTAAATTTATCTGCTCCAACTGTGATTGCATCCGTTTTAAATTTTTTAAATGAGGAAACTTTTGTCTCTCCAACTCTTCCAACAGCAATACTTCCTTCGCTCCAAAAAAATATATCTTGTTCTTGTTCTTGTTCTTGATTTTGATCTTTAGTTTTTTTGCTAGTAGCTGAATTTTTTACAACTTTAGCAAGAGAAACAAGCATTGGATTAGTAAAATTAAGATCTAAATTTAGATTAGTTAAGTTTTGATTATCTTTATTTCTTCTAATCCATTTTAGTCTATTTAAAGCAGTGTCCGTTGAGTGTTCTATAGTTCTTGTTGCGACTTCTATTTGTGCAATGGCTAATCCCGTTCTGTCACCTTTAGCAATTGCAGGACATTTTCCTTCAATAATATTAAAAGGACACACTAAATCAAATTCATGTATTGTATCATCATCACTCCCACGATCATCAGAGACAAACATTTTTAATCCAGCTGCACTAAATGCAAGTGCTCTTGTTTGATCGGCAGTTACACTTTTTATTAAATTTTTTATGTTTACCTCTCCATCTTTGACATAGGAAGATGTGTCATATGCTTTTGAAAGTGAATATTGAGCAACTGTAAATAGATCATGATCGGTAACAAAAATTCTTTTTCCATTTGCACTAAAAAAAATTGCATCAGGATTACTTTGCGTTAAAAGAATTCCAGCATTATCAACCTGTGATATTGTTGATAAATCATATGGGGTTGAAAGAGTATATTCTCTAATACCATCGAGAGAATCAGGATTGTTGACATCATTAAAGCTTAAAAATATTTTTGTACCATCGGGATTAATCTCAATACCTTGCACGTGATTATTATTTATACTTAAAGATCCATATCTCCAGCCATCCTGAATAGCTGTAGTGTCAGGATTCACATTCGCAACATATACACAAGTTGAAACATCATAAGGTGCAGTTAAATCATATCTATATACAAGGTCTCTGTTAGAACCATTGGTACCTCTAGTGACAGTAAAGATTTTAAGTCCATCACTACTAAATACCATATCACCAATATTACCTCTTATAGTGCCCGTTAAATCACATCTCGCAGAATCTCCTGCATAAACGGCTGTGGAAATATCAAATGGTGTTGGTAGATTATATTCGTTTATAAAATCATCACCATCGCCCGCACGATGTGGAGAGCTTGAACCATTCCCAGCAGATACAAACATTTTGGTTCCATCAGGATTAAAAGCAATACCATTTAATCCTAGAGTAGCACCGGATCCATCAAGAAAACTGTATGCTTGGTCGCTGTCTACTTCAGTTACCATAGCTCCAAAGGAATTAGAGATGGGAATTAAGAGAAAAAAAATGATTATAAATTTTTTTATTGAAAACATATAGCTTCTGTCTGGTCCAAAAATTATTTCTTACGTTTTCTTTTGTTTCTGGCTTTTCTTTTTTTCTTAGCTATTTTTTTTCTTGTTATTTTTTTTGCTTTTTTCTTTATTACTTTTTTCTTTTTAATTTTTTTCTTTTTTACTTTTTTCTTTTTAACTTTTTTCTTTTTAGTCTTGCCTTTTTTCTTCACTGCTTTTTTCTTTTTGTCTTTTTTCTTTACTTGTTTTTTATTTTTCTTTTTATCTTTTTTCTTTTTATCTTTCTTCTTTACTTCTTTTGTATTTTTCTTTTTATTTTTTTTCTTTTTATCTTTCTTCTTTACTTCTTTTGTATTTTTCTTTTCATCTTTTTTCGCAACCACTATTTTTTCTTCTGTTTCAATAACTTTTTCTTCAACAATGTTTTCAGATTGTGTTATGTCTGACACCTCTTCTTCATTTGTTTTTAGTAAAACAATTCTCTTTTCTTCGTCTTTTTTAATATTTTCTTTAATTAATATTTTTATCTCTTCTTTATCAAAACCCTGGGCTTTAAGTTCTTGTCTAATTTTTTTTCTAGTAGCTTTTCTTTCTTCTTTTGTAGTTCCATCAAGCTTTGCCACTCTAACTACTTTCATTCTTTTTTTAAATTTTTTTAGTTGGTTTTTAGTTATTTGTTTTGCTTTTCCTGGTGCACTACCTTGAACCATACTTGCTACACTGTAAGGATTATCCAGTAGTGTTTGACCCAAATTATTTCCAACCAGAACTGCCCCAGGCCTTAAACCCAATGTGTTATTTTTTCCTGGTCCTATTAATAAAGTATCTGTTTTTTGATTTGATACTATGGTTTGAAACTCTGTTCCTCTTGAACCTAAAGTTCCTTCAGGAACGTTAACAGTTAAGCTGTCTGGATTCTTTTTGCTTATTAAACCTGAAATTATTTTTAAACTTCCTTTTTTAACATTCGCTACAATTTTTCCATCATTTGTTGCTGGATCGTATATAAAGGTATCCATAACTACTTCTGAATCTGATCCAATGGTAAATGTTGATTGATCTAGTAGTAATATTTGTGTGCCCGAATCTATTCCTGCATAAATCGTTTCGTTTAAATAAACTTTATCGCCAGCTTTAAGTTCTCTTGTGCCAGCTTTAGCTGTTCCAGATACTGCACCTACAATTCCGACTAATTGCTTACTAATATCAATTTTTGCATCCGCCTGGCTGATATTGAATACAAAAAATAATAGTATGATTGGTGATAAAATCTTCTTCATTTGGCAGAAGATAAACTTTTTTTAGATTTTTATAAGGTTGCCTTGACCCATATTAGGTGCAGTTTCTGTGCATTTTATCCAAAATATAGCTGTGTATTTAATTTATAAAATAGGTTTTGTTTTGGTTACTTATTTAAGTGAAATGACTTCGATAAACTGACTGCAAACGAGTCTGAAATATAATCATAATTAATTATATTAGCTTCAGAGAAAATTTTTTCGTATGAAAAGCTGATAAATAAACTTTTATCTGGATCGATGGTAGGGAAAAAATCTCCAATAGCTTTAGTAAACATCAAATCAAAAGTGTTTGTTACATCTGATCTTATCCTGTTTGAATTTATGCTTGTATCTACATTTTTATAATCATTAAAACTCAACCCATTGCCTACCGAAATATAACCCAAAGGGAGAGCGAAATTTAATCTAAAATTCAAATCATAAGTTTCAAAGTCGTTTGTTCCTACTTTTGCTTCTGAAGTGCTGTACCCCAAACCTGTTGAGGATGAAATGATTTCATTAAATACATAATCGTGTCCAAGCGAAAGACCATGCCCTTTAGCATTCGTTTCATTTGCAGTTGTATCAGTGCTATTTTTATTATTTTTAGAATCTGAAAAAGAATAACCATAGCTAAATGAATTTTGATCTCCTACAGAAAAAGATCCTCCTATTCCTTGCATTAAAGAAAAGCCATCTGCATCATCTTGGTAATCTGTTTTGCTTATCATTACATATGGGCTTAAACTTTGGTTGCCTAAGTATGTATCCAAAGCAATAGTTAAACCGTAACTTTCAAAATCATCTGCTGTTTCCTCTCTTTGCTCTGAGTCTGTAAAACTCGCATTTATCATTAATGATGAATTTTCTCCTAAAGATCGAGTTGCTGTTAATCCTAAGCCCTCACTATACGTTTTGTCATACTTCGCACTATTAAACCCAACGACTTCATCAGCACTACTTTGTAATCTTGTTTTTGAAACACTATTAACATTTTGATTAGAAACACCACCAAGAGATATATCTGCATAAAAATTCCATAGCTTGGGAGCTCCCCTTTCTTTAAGTGTAGTTTCAATTTGATTTATTGTTTCTACATCTTCAGGTGTTAAGTCTTCACTAGTTTTGATATCTTCAATTATAGTCAAAGCTTTATTGGGCGAGTCTGCTTGGACTAAAACGGAAAGTAAATATAGTTTTATCTCAACATTATCTGGATAAATCATATTTAATCTTTCCAGAGTTGCGATGGTTTGTTTGTAATTTCCAATTTTTCCTTGTTGTTGTGCATATTTTAAATTTAAATCTAAATCATTTGGCTTTTGTAAAATTTGCAAATAAGTAATGTTTTTTTCTGAAGAACCTGGAATTAGAATTTCTTCTCCGTTAACTATAATTTTAGAGCCACTAGTATCTGCAGCCATTATTGCGCTCGTTGTTTCTAAAAAAAAGCTAACTAAAAAAAAAGAAAATAAGACTAATGAAACAGCACCTGTTGTTAGTTTTTTTTTAATCATTTTTACTCCAAATAAAATAAAAGAAATATGGAATAGTTGCAGGAACTATGCCAAACCAAAACCATTCATCCCATCTAAAACTCTTATCTAATCCTAAGTTGCTAAGTCCATTCCACCATGTCAGGTAACCAATTCCTATTATCCAAACTAAGCTAATAGTTACTGATATCTTTTCTTTTTTAGAAAGATTGAAGGGAAATAATTTTTTAGTAGGTTCGTTCATTGTTATGAAAGCATTTGATCAATTTAGACTACTTACCTGTCCAAGTTCCGTTAGCAGTCATTGTTAACGTTTTGTCGCCATTGGTTGCTGTCACAATGTAGCTCGTCCCAACTTTAGCTATACACATGTCATAACCAGCTTCTTTTGTAATTACATCTCCTCCACCAAACAGTGCGTCCTCAATTGCTATTGATGATGCACCAGTTGAAGGTGGCACACCAATATCTGGTGAGCAGCTACCGATTTCATTTCCGGTAAAGTATTCACTATTATCTGAGTAATATTCTGTTTGTGCTAAAGATATTTGCTGCATAGCATTTTCTGCAGACTTTTGTTTTGTTCCTGAAACATAGCCGTTGTAACTAACAATACCTATGGATGAAAGAATTCCTATGATTGCAACAACCACTAAAAGCTCAATTAAACTAAAACCTGAGCTTTTAGTGATCATAACTTTTAGATCTATATATTATTCAGCAACTTCAACTGTGTTTACAACTGTTGGTGCTTCTCCATCTACTGTTGCACAATCGTTTTGAAAACAAGTTGTAATTGTTAACACATTACCAGTAGCTTCCATGTTAACAAAACCCATGTCCGCTTTTGCAGCATATGCGCTTGATGATCGTACTGCAGCACTATCTGGGTCATATGGATTTTTAAAATCTTTCAAAGCTTCTTTAGCAGCAACAATCACATCTGCACCAGTTCGACCTGAACATGTAAGTTCAGTGCTCATTGCCTTCGTCTCACCAATATTACATTTTTGATCCTCTGCAGCTATGTATTTTACAACAGTAGCATGATTGGATTTAGCAGATGCTTTTTTTGCGCCTGCAGTATAACCGTTATAAGCAACCGTACCAACTGCTGCTAAAATTCCTATAATTGCTACAACCACTAGCAATTCAATTAATGTAAAACCTTTATTATTTTTTTTCATATATAATTTCCTTTAGTTTATTACTTGTATTTTTTGATTCTCGTCAATAATACCGCTCCAATTCAAGAAAATATCTAGTCATGCACCCATAATGGGCTCATTTACTTGATTTTTGTGGTAAAAAATTGATGTTATCCCTTTTTAAAAATATGACTTATAAAACTAGCGAAAATGCCAACATCAGTACTGTTTTTCTAGACGGAGAAATAGACATGGATGTAATTGAGAAAGCAAAAGAAATTATTTTTCCTTTAGTTGAAGCAGGTAAGGAAGTTCATATTAATTTAAAGGATGTTTCATACATGGATTCATCAGGAATTTCTGTTCTTATTGAGAGCCACCAAAAAGCAACAGAAAAAGGTACGAAAGTAATTATAAAAGAAATTAGTAAATCTGTCTTAAAGGTAATCATGATGGCAAAGTTAGAACAGATATTAAATCTAGAGTAATGACACTATCAGAATCAAAAGACTTTGTCGTACATAGTTCCAATCTTAAAGAAGTCAGAATATTTTCAAGAGAGGTTTTTGAAAAAATAAATTTGCCTCAAGAACAAAAAGATGAATTGGTTTTAGCAATTGCAGAAGCTGCTCAAAATATAGTCAAGCACGCCTACAAAGATGTAGAAGAAACTAAAGATAAAATGCAAATTAAAATTTCATTTAAAGATAATCAATTAGAAATAGGATTCTTTGATAAAGGAAAACCTGTCATTCCTGAGAATATTCAGCACCGAAAATTAGATGATATTAAGCCAGGAGGGCTAGGTACTTTTTTTATTAAACAAATTATGGATGAGGCTGTTTTTAAAAAAGACCAAAAAGGTTGGGTTAACCATCTTGTTTTAACAAAAACAATCTAACCAATTAATGCTCCCACATTAAATATTGGTGCATACATCGCAATCATTAATCCACCAATCATAATTCCCATAAAAACAATCATGATCGGCTCTATTAAAGTAGACATATTATCTACTGCTGTATCAAACTCTTCTTCATAATAATTTGCAACAGAAGTAAACATTTCATCTAAACTTCCAGTTTGTTCACCAACAGAAATAAGCTGACTAAACGTTGGTGGAAATAAAGGTTCTTTTAAAAAAAGTTTCGTAAGTGTATCTCCAGAGAAGACTCCTTTTTTAACATTCTCTAAAGCTAAAGTAACACAATCATTATTACTAACAGATTTAGCAATATCTATACTTTCTAATAAATTTACACCGGCGGCACTTAGATTACCCATGATCAATGAAATTCTTGCCAATAAAGATTTTAAAATCATATCTCCAAAAATTGGTAATTGTAAAATTTTAGCATGCCATTTATATCGAAACGCTGCATTCTTAGACACGGTATACTTGAAGGCAATAATAGTTCCTGAGATAATAAGAAAAGTCATCAGTCCTCCTGTACCCCTCATAAAATCACTGGCAGACAAAATACTTGCTGTTGCTCCAGGTAATGCAATTCCCATTCCTTCGTACATCTTTGCAAACACCGGAACAACTTTAATTAACATGAATACCATAACCGTAATGGCTACGGTAAACATCACCGCTGGGTACATTAAAGCACCTTTAATTTTTTTCTTAATTCTTTCTTTTTTCTCTAATGACTCAACTAGCTTTAATAAAAACACATCTAATTTACCACTAGCCTCTCCAGCTTTAATTAAGTTTACATAAATATTGTCAAAAATTTTTGGATAGCTTTCAAAACATTTTGATAAAGTTGTTCCTCCTTCAAGCTTTTTTTTAATCTCAACAACAATCTCTTTAAGCGAAGGATTTTCAAGTTGACTGCCTAACATATCCAATACTTGAAGTATGGGTAGACCTGCCTTTACCATTGTTGCAAACTGTTTTGAAAAAATTACAATATCTTGAGGTTTAATTTTTTGCTTAAAAAAAGAGGATCCTTCACCTTTTTCTTTTTTTTTTTATCTTTTTTTTTTTAGATCTTACTAAATTGGTAATAATTAATTTTTGTTCTTTTAGTTTGTGAGAAGCTTCATCTTGATTTAAGGCTTCAATTTCTCCTTCTACGTATTTACCCGCTGAAATACCCTTGTATGTATAAAATTCCATTAATTATAATTATGAACTTGATAAAACACGCTCAAATTCTCTAAAATTAAGATCTCCAGAAGCAATCATTTTTTTGCCCATTTCTTGCATGGTTTGAAAACCTTCTTTAATAGCAATTGCTTTGAGTTCAGGTGTGGTTGCTTTTTTTAATATCGCTTCTTTAATGGGTTTTGTGACATTTAAAATTTCATAAATTCCCATTCTTCCTTTGTAGCCAGAATTTTTACATTTTGGACAACCTTTGCCTTTAGTGGCTTTTACTCTTGATGCAAGTTCTGGAGTAAAACCAATATCAGTTAGCACTTTTGGATTTACATCATCGTCTGGCACTCTACAGTCCGTACAAGTTTTTCTCGCTAGTCTTTGAGCCAAAATAAGAGAACACGCAGCACTTATTAAATAATCTGGAGTACCCATATTTTGTAATCTTGTAATTGTACTTGGGGCATCATTAGTGTGCAGGGTGCTAAACACTAAGTGTCCTGTAAGAGCTGCCTTTAAACCTATATCAACTGTTTCCTTGTCTCGCATTTCTCCTATTAAAATAATTTCAGGATCTTGACGTAAAAAAGATCTTAAAGCTGTAGAGAAACTATAACCAATATCATCTTTAATTTGAACTTGAGCCACTCCATCTAGTTCATACTCAACTGGATCTTCAGCCGTTAAAATATTTAAATGAGGTTTGCTCACTTCTTTTAGAATACTATACAATGTAGTTGTTTTACCCGAGCCCGTTGGTCCGGTAACAAGTATTAGACCTTGTGTGCTGTGAATATTTTTTCTTAAAATTTTTAAATCAGTTTCATCAAAATTTAATTGTTCAAGTGTAATATCTCCTGCATCTTTATTTAAAACACGCATTACAATTCTCTCGTTGTTTGCAGTTGGTAACATTGATAGACGTAAATCAACTACTTTTCCTTCTATCTTAAAATTAATTGCTCCATCTTGTGGTAGTCTTCTTTCCGCAATATCCAATTTACCCATTATTTTAAAACGAGTTACTACTGCTCCATAATTGTCATGTAAGAATTTTGTATAATGATCTTGCACTGAAAGCATTCCATCTACTCTATAACGAACTCTTGAATTAAATCGATAAGGTTCAATATGAATATCACTTACTCCTAATTTAATTGCTTCTGCTACAACTGCGGTACTAAATTTGATAACCTCAGATTCATTTTCTATTGCTTCGATATCTTCTTCTGGGGCTTTCTCGAGAACTTCTCCCACATCCCCTAATTCAGATTCAAATGTTTTTGTTTTTTCTCTATTGTCTTTATTTTCTTTTCTAATTGTTGCTGTAGTTACATCTCCACTTTCATTAAGAAGTTTTTCAATAAATTCTGAAATTTGAGATACTTTAGCTGCATGTAATTCTATATTTTTTTTTGTTATAGCTTTTAAATTTCTCATTAAACCAAGTTTAGAACTATCTGGTATTGCAATATGAAGTGTTTTGCCGTCAACTTTAAATGGTGCAACAAAATTCATATTTATATAATTAGAAGGAAGTACAGTTTTGATATCATCCGTAATATTAACTTTTGACAAATCTACTACTTCAAGATTTTGTTCTTTAACGAGCACATCTAAAATCTTAACTTCATCCGTAAGTTTAAGCTCAAAGACAGCATCAATTTGAGATTTATTACCCTCGCTACTTACCTTTTTAATATTTGGTAAATCTTTACCCGAAATAATGTCATGATCGATTAAAACGTTAATGAGATTAATTTCACTTTCTCTGCTGATTTTAAGCATTTACAATATCCTTGGTGCTATAAATATTAATAGTTCGTCCAATTTGTCTGATTTGCTTTTACCTTTGAACAGATTTCCTAGAACTGGTAAATTTCCAACGCCTGGTGTCTGTGATTTGCTGCTAAATACTTTATTCTTTTTTATTCCACCGATTACAACAATATCTCCGTCTGCTACTAAAAGCTTTGTTGAAATTTCCATTTTATTTATGGATGGTTCACCTGCATTTGCTCTATTTACAGTGTTATTGTTGACCATAATTTCTAATAGCACGTTACCATCTCCAATAATGCTTGGTGTAACTGTTAGTTTTAATGCCGCTTCTTTAAATGAAGTATCTGCTCCTTCAGATCCGGTGGCTTGATAAGATATTTCTTCTCCTTGTGTGATTGTTGCAATTTGATTGTCTAAAGTAAAAACTTTTGGATTAGATATGGTCTTACCCTTACCTAATACTTCTAAGGCTGTAATTTCTGCTTTTAATACGGCTGATCCAGTTTGTCTTAAAATACCTATTCCACTTGTTGCACCAACTGCAGCAAAATCGGTTAAGGCATCCGTTACACCTCCTATAGCTGCAGCTGAAGGGCCGGGTCCTGCTGGAGGTGTAACAGAAGCCATACTGCTTGCGCCTATGCCACCTATTTTATAATCTTTTTTTGCAGAATATGCTCCACCTAACCTAGTTCCCAATGCTTGTTCAAAAGTTGAGTCAGCCTCTACGATAAACGCTTCAATTAAAACTTGTTTAGTTCTGACATCAATTTCTTTAATAACTTTATCAACTACATCTAAATCTTTTTCTTTTCCTCTTACGATTATAGATCTTGTAGTTATTTCTTCTGTTATTTGAATTGGAGAGTAAGAAGAGTCTCCCACTGAAGTAAATAGTTCGGTTATGGTTTTTTTAGCTTGTGCAGGACTGATGTAATAAAGTCTAAAAATTTCTGAGAGAATTGGCTCAACTGAATCCTCAAGTTCCACTTTTTTCTTAACGGCCGCAGCTCTTGTTGATTTGTAAGTTTCTTGTCCAGTTAAGGTCGATGGAGTATGTACTCTTATCAGGTTACTTGATACATCAATATCAGCTGCAAAATTCTTCATGTCTAACAAAGCATTGAATGCCTTGTCCCATGGAACATCCACTAATTCTGCTGAAATAGCTCCTGCAACTTCATCACCTACTAATATATTAATTTCTCCAATTTTACCCATTAAACTCATGGCTTCTTTGTAATCTAAGTTTTGAAAATTAAGAGTTACCGTTTGTTTTAAAAGTTTAAAATCATCAGGTATAAGCAAATAGTTTCTTGTTTTCTGGGACGATATTTTTTTTCTTTTTTGTAATAAATTTGTATCCTGAATTCTAGGTTTTGGTCCCATTCTAACTGTTTTATCAACTTCAATTGTTCCAGACTTTTTAATATCCTCTTTGATTAAAGGAGTATTGTGGTCAAATGGCTTTGATTTATTACCTCGCTGACTAGATGCACAACCAGCTAAGCTGAGTGCTAAAAAAGAAAATAAAACAAATATTTTTATTAATCTAAAATACATCAGTTTCCTTTATTTTGTTTTTAAAATTAATTGTTATGTAAGTGTCATCCGCTTTTTGAAATACTGCTTCGTTAAGTGTCATATCAACTAACTTTACTCCGTCACTTAATTCATCTTGTAATTTCAGAGTTATAATTTCACCTGAAGCATTAACTAAAGACACATAACTTTCTTCAGAGCCTGAAATAATTCCCACAAGTTTAAAATTATATAGACTCATTTCTTTACGTTCCCCTGCTTGACCTGATGAAAGGATACTTCCTCCACTTCCTAAAGAAGAGTTTCCTACAAAAGGATCATTTAAAGGCAATGGTTCCTCCGTATTTTTATTCACATCGTGACTATCAGCTATTACATTGTTTGGAGTAATGCTCATAAAGAGCAACACCAGAAATAAGGCTATAGTTTTAAAAAAAATCATTTGCTAATCCTACAATAGTTAAAGTTCCATCAACTTTTACTGTGCCAGCTGAAGTTCCTTGCACAACTTTAATTGACTCTTCGTCAAAATTGAGCATTTTTTTTGACAGAGATATTTGTCTTTTAAATTTAATATAACCCAAGAAATTACCAGTAATTTCAAAATCCACAGGAATTTTATAATAAGCTATATTGTTTATGCTTTTCTTTTTGGTTGTCTTTTTCTTTTTCTTTTTCTTTTTATTTAAAATATCTGATCTACTGATTGCTTCTGGTTTTTTCTTTTCTATTTTTGAAATAACTAAATTATTTTGTCCTGCAAATTCACTTAGAGTTTGATAAAGCCCTTCAACTTCTGCTCTAGAATGAAATAATGTAGAATATTTTTCATAATCAGGTTCTAGTTTTTTTATCTTATTTTTGTTTGTTTTTATTTTTTTGTTGAATTTAATTATTTCATTTTGTTTAACGATCATGTCATCTAGTTTAATTTTTTTTGAATTTACAATTGGGTTTAAAATAGAATAATAAATAATTAGAAAAAAGATAATTGCTCCAAAAGCAATGCCACTTTTTATAAGAGTCTTTTCGTCAGTAAAAGTTAAAATTTTTGCTTTTAAATCCTCTATATTTAAATTATTCAAATCCATTTTTTCTATCCTTTTTTAATTTTAACAAAAATTTTAAAACCTTTGCTAGCTTGTCCTGTTTTGTTGGAACTATTAGGTAATTGCATTGAAGTTAACGATGCTTGTTGAATTAATTTTTTACTACTTAAATTACCAATTAACCTCAAAATATCTTGATCACTAGCAGCAACACCTTGAATGATAACTTGGCTTTTTCCGTTATAGTCTACAGACTCAAATTTTACTCTATTAGGAACACTCGATGCTATTTGCGCTAAAACTCTATAACTCATTTCTTTATTTGATTTTAAACTTTTACTTAATTTTAAAGTCTTTACGATTAAGCCCAGTTCTTTAGTGCTTTTTATTTTTTCTTTTGTTTTAACAGCGTGCGTTGAAAGAACATTTTCATAATTATTTAATTTTTTGTTATAGGAGTGAATATTCCAAAAAGATAATGTGAAAAGTATTGCATAAATCCCTATTACTCCTCCTACTACCCCTTTAAATGCAAAATTTGAAAGAGCTTTTATTTTCTTTTCTTTAATTACACTTTTTCTATTTGGCAATAAATTGATATTTTTGACTGCAGTTACAAATTTGTAATACCCAAAGACATCTAATTTTCTAAAAGCTAGTCCAATAACTGTTGATAAATAAGATCGATTTTTTAAAGAAATAGCTTGGTGTAATTGTTGTGGAACTTTCAACCCTTCTAGTGGATCAAATAACTTAAACCCTACGTTAATTAAATCTTTTCTAAAAATTCCTAAAAACAAATCTACATTTGGTAGGTCTGAAACTACTTTTATATTTCTAATTCTTTTTTCATATTTTGTTTCAAAGTCTTGTATCGCTTGTTTAACTTGTGCAATAAACCTTCTACTTAAAGCTTCGCTTTCTTCATGAGTTCCTGTCTCTAACAAAATTTTTCTATCCTGACCTCTTAAAAAAATATCGGTTATAATTGGATTGTTGTCATATAAAATCATTACATAATTTTCATCTAAACCGAATTCTAATACTGCTGTTAAATTAGCATCTTCTGTACTTAAAGAAATTTGATTAATTTGATCTACTGCTGATTTTAATGCAAAACATTTAACATCAATAATTACTGGATTAAGACCACTATTTTTAATTATGGAAGTGTAATTATTTATGTCAGACAACTTGGATGCAACAAATAAAATATCCATAGTATTTTCTTTTTGATTTCTATTTATTACTTGATGAAAAATAGAATAATCATCTAGGTTGTCAGTTAGCTGAACTAAGTTTTCCCAAAGTGAATTAGTATCAATTGCTTTTGCCAATTCTTCCTCAGTCATTAATGGAGCTGTGACTACACGTATTATCGCACTCGTTACTGGAATGGCAATAGCAGCATTCGTTGTCACAATTTTTGCTTTTTGTATAGCAACTGTTAATTCATTACTTACATGATCCGCGTTTTCTAAAACTGAAGTTTCATCTGGTAAATTAATAGGATGTATAAAAAATTTATCAAGAACCCATTGATTTTCTTTATTAGTTGAAATTTGAGCCAATCTAATTTCTTTATTAGTAAGTTCTATACCTAAAATTTCTTCGCCTTGAGCAGATTTTTTTCCAAGTCGTGCTTTAAAAAAACTTTCAACTTTTCCTACATAATTATTTTTTGCTAGTGCAGAAATTTTATTGGTTAAATCTTTTTTATCAAAACTTATTTTTTTTAAATTAATATTTTTAAATTTTTCAAGAATACTTAAATTTATTTTTGATTCTGAAACATTTTTATTCTCAACAGAAGTAGAAACTTTTTCTAAGGCAGCTACAGGTTCTGTTTGTTCTGGTAGTGCAGATGGTTCTTCATTTACTTCCTCTACTACTTCTTGATGAACCTCTTCTTCCTTTTTACTTTCTCCATAAATATCATCAAACCATTTTTCCAATATTGGTATAGCTTCTTCAAGATTAGGTGTTCCTGATGAAGAAATTTTTTGTTTTCCATCAAAATAAAGTCTACCAACAAAGTTTTTTGATTTTAGTTCACCTTTATATTTATCTTGCCTAACATATATGTGTAACCTGCCTTCTTTTTTATGAATTACTTCATGGTTATTATTCTCTTCAATTTTAGGTTGTATTTCTTCTTGATTTTCATTTGATGTCGCGGAAGAATTATTCTCAGTATAACTAGATTCACCCTGTGATTGATTCTCATCAACCTTGGTGTTTTCATTGGTCTCTTCGTTACTATTAATATTGTCTTTATTATCTTCTACCATAATTATTATAATAAAATTTTTTCTCTAACACCAAGCATTCGAATCTCTAACACAAATTGAGAACCTAACTATAAGTTGTGAACCTAAAATGGGTGACGTATCAAAATTCAAAAACAATTGAAAAAATTAATCTTTTAAAAAATTTAAGAATTAGATTAAATCGAGCTTAGTGGAGATAAGATGTTCAATTTGTTAAAATTTAAAATAGAGAAATTGTTGATTTTTAAATAGCGATTATAAAAAGTAGAAAAAGTTTTTAATTTTATAATAAATTTTCAGACTTTGGTCTAAATAGAGAAATTATATTGTGTTAGAGTAATTTTAATATTGTGTTAGACTGCTTTGTTGTTGTGTTAGACTTTTTTGTTATTGTGTTAGAGCAATTTAGAAAAATAAAATTTTTTTTAAGTTAAAAATCAACAAAAATGACTCTTTTTCATTTCTGTAAAAAATTATATCTTTTGTGTTAGAGATATTAAGCTTGTGTTAGAGTATAATTTTTAATTGTTAAATATCTATTAATCTTACAGATTCATATTTGTAAAAAAAATATCCCTATTTGCCCCAAACATGAACTATTTATATTTTAAAAAAAAATTAGATGGTTAAGAGATTTTTTCGCTTTTTGGCTCTTTATCGACAAAAAGCATCAAAATAAAACCTATAATAAAGAAAATGCTAATAGATAAGAGTCCTATTCTTTGAGAGAAAAAAAAAGTCATGGTTCCAGCCAATAAAGGTCCGGCAAATGCTGTAATTCGACCTGAAAAGCTAAATAATCCAAAGCCACTTCCCTGATCTTCAGATTTTAATAATCCTGTCATCATAACGCGGCTTGCGCTTTGAATACTTCCTATAAAAAGAGATATAACCATAACATTACAAAAGAATTGTGTTTTAGTTTGCGCAATAATTGAAGAGTAAAAAATACATAACGTTAATACGGCAATACAAATTAAAATAATAATTTTTGATGAAAATTTATCATTCAAATACCCACCTATCAAAACTCCTACGAACGCAACTAAGTTTGCAAAAATAGCTAATTTTAACAACTCTTCCGAAGTAAAACCGAAAACTCCAGAAGCATACACGCCTCCTCCTGCAACTAAAACAATCAAAGCATCTGAATAGATCATTCTAGCTAAAAGAAACTTTCCAGTAGTTGTAAATTTATTTTTCCATATTAATGCAATAAGTTTTTGAAAAACCGGAACTCCATCGTCATTTACTTTGTATTCCACGCGATGTTTAAAATAATGTATCATGGGATAAGAAAAAATTAAAAACCAAATCGCAGCAATAATAGGAACAAACCTTATATTTTCAAATTTATTTTTATCTAAACCAAAAGGAACAATGTCAGGTAACACAAAAACATATAATGAAAATAATAATACAGGAACGCATCCAATATATCCTAAAGCAAATGCAAAGCCTGATGTTTTTCCAATATTGTTTTCATTTGAACAGTTCTTTAATAGTGAATTATAAAAAATAACACCAGCTTCATAACAATAATTAGATACTAAAAAAATAATCAATGCATACCAAATATAATCTACTGATGGTTTAGCAAACCAAAACAAGCTTGTGAATAAAACACACAAAATAGTAAATATGTGTAATAAATTAATTTTACCTTTAGAATGTTTGTCAGCTATGTTTCCAAGTAAAGGACCTGTTACGGCAACTAGTATTCCACAAACTCCAGCTGTCCACTGCCAGTACGCTGCTCCAAGTTGTGGATTACCTACAATATGATTTGCAAAGTACGCTGATGTAATAAATGTAACAATTATAATAGTATAAGCTGAATTGGCTAAGTCATAAAGAGCATAAAATAACTTGCTCATTACTTTTTCTCATTCATTTGTAATAATTTTTCGAGTGTACCATTTGTCTTCCATCTTTTAACTAAGGTGCTTGTATCTATTGTGGTTTTTGAAACAAATTCTTTATAAATTACTTTATAGGCTGGCCCAAGTATAATTCCACTGACAGCATCAACTTTTACTATTTTTTTTTCCTCAAGTTGTAATACTTTTCTACGAACAGTTTCTCTTGGTAACTGCAGTACTTCCGCAATACTAGCAAATGCTAATTTATTAATTTTACTTAAATTAGACATAGACATCAGATCAAAATTTTTTTGAATTTCAGTAAATGTTTTAACTCCATCTTTGTTCATATGATAAAGTGAATGACTAACAACAACCTGAAGAACAATAAAAGATTCAAAATCAATCTTTAAATTTTCTCTTATTCTTGAATAGTAGGTTAATAAAAACATTAACCATTCGTATAGTCCTTTTGAAAAAGCTGGTTGACTGTCTTTACTGATGTATTTTTCTTCCTCTGAAGACAAAGCCTCGATATTTTCGTTTGTTTCTTCTTCTATTGCCATAATGATTTACCTATAATGGGTATGTATCGCCTAAATTGGGTTTCTGTCAACTTCTACTTTTACCCTCTGCCTCACCTAGAAGAAATTACTATTGCGAATATAATTTTTGTCTTTTTAATATCTTAAATTCTATTCATAAGATTGAACGAGTACCAACGTAATTAATTGTGTTATGAATTTAGACTATGAAATTGAAAAATTGCATTTTAAAACTATTTTGATATTTCTTACTGACTATGGAAATTATTATTAACTCTCCAAATTTTTATTTGCATCTTCAAGACATGGCATTATTCATACAATACTCTATAGATGGCTTGTTGCATTTTGCTTCACAAATAAAAA
The DNA here is from genome assembly GCF_000195085.1 of Candidatus Pelagibacter sp. IMCC9063. Classification (NCBI taxonomy): domain Bacteria; kingdom Pseudomonadati; phylum Pseudomonadota; class Alphaproteobacteria; order Candidatus Pelagibacterales; family Candidatus Pelagibacteraceae; genus Candidatus Pelagibacter; species Candidatus Pelagibacter sp. IMCC9063. Next base: position 201,550 of record NC_015380.1, read on the forward strand.
TTTAATTTGTGCATTATTTAGCTTTATTTTTTTTTGGTATTATCTGTGGAAGTTTTGCCAATGTTTGTATTCATCGTTTGCCCGAAAATAAAAGTATAGTTACAGGGCGATCCTCCTGTCCTAACTGTAAAAAGAAAATTATTTGGTATGACAATATTCCTTTACTATCTTTTATATTGTTAAAGAGTAAATGTAGATTTTGTAAAAAACTAATTAATTTACAATATTTTATAGTTGAATTAATCACCGCCATTAGCTTTGTATTAATCTATTATTTTTTTGGATTAACCCTTGCTTCTTTATTGTTATCTATATTAAGTTTTTTTTTATTATTATTTTTTTTATAGATTTAAAACATTTTATAATTCCAAATGAATTAACTTTTCCTTTAATGGTTATAGGATTTTTTAAATCTTTTGATCCAAATTTAAATCAAACAATTTTTCCAAATTATATCAACTCTTTAATTGGGGGGGTCTTCGGTTATTTAATAATTTGGTTGATCATTTTTTTTTATAAAAAAGTTAGAAAAAAAGAAGGTATGGGTCTTGGGGACGCTAAATTATTAGCAGTAGTGGGTTTTTGGTTTGGCTGGTTTAGTATTCCTTTTACAATTTTTATGTCTTCTGTCGTTGCTCTAATATTTGTTATTCCATCACTAATCAACAAATCAAGAAAGATGTCGTCTCAAATTCCTTTTGGTCCTTATATTATTATTGCAGTTATTTTTTATGTATTTTTTTCCAACCAAATTAAAACTTTTTTATTATAAAAAAATTTTATTAGTAATTTTCTCTCCAAGATCTTCTGTAAGTAGTAACTTCTCCTGCATTGGTAGAGAGGATGAATAATGTATCTTCTTGTTCAGCAGGTCCTGCTACGTTACCATAAAGTGTGTCTGCAAATATTGTTAATTCAGACAATATTCCTCTTCTAACAAATAAACAATCTTCACCTGCTATTACTGCGCCTAGTTCAGATGAATTATTAGTTCCGCATTCATCATCGGCTGAACAAATAAACGCTTTACCTATATTACATTTATTTCCTACAGGAGGTTCGTAAATTGGATAGAATACATTCCCTTTATAAACCGTAGGCGGTGCTGACACTTTTCTAAATCTTTTTGGCTGATTTGGATCTAATTTAATAACCCATGCTTGTTCATTAGGACCAGGACAAAGCTCTCCAGTGGCATCAATAGTGGTATTCACACAAACCGTTACATCATCAATATGATTAGCCGCATCTGCACCTTTCTTAGCCTCTTCCTCAAAGTTACCTTCCGATTGTTTAGGAACATTAACTTCATTTAAGTGCTTAAAGTATGGAAATTCCTCATCTTTTATCCCATATAAGATATTGTCCATCTTATTACTTCTGTCACCAATTCTTTGGAAGTCACCAGTTCCACCAAAGAGCCAAAAATTATTTGTATCTTTTCCTATTGTGGCATCCATGGATTTATAACTATATCGTCCATTTTCAACTGTTGCATTTAATTTGAATAATGTTGTTTGATCATAAAGTTTAGCATTATTAATTGTTTGGTTGGTTAAGTTAATTTTTGTAATTTTTCCTTCAAGGTCATTAAAATAAACCATGGCTCCTCTCCAAGGAACACCTCGTGTTAAATCTGGTGTGATAACAACAGGCGTTGTTGGAAGTGCATTTGCTATATCACTAGTATCAGTGTCAACGATACTAATAGCTCCTTGATTAACCACAGCACCAAAAATGCTGCCTGGATTTTCAAGATCTTCTAAATTAACAAGGAATACATTTGATCCTGAGCATACAAAGGTATTTCCCATGCCTCCTCCAATTACTGCTACATATTTATCATCATTAATATTTTCATCACCTTCTTGTGCAGGAATTCTAAATATTCTTGGTGTTGACCAGGTTTCTCCTAGTTGGCTATAATCATATCCAACTGGGTCTGTGCCAGTGGACGAGCATGAAGTTTGCAAAACAATTTGATTACTTGATGTATCGCCTATACCTACGTTGAAAGTTTTTTCAGCTCCAAAATCAACTTTCAAAAAACCATCAACCATTTTAGCGCTTGCAAAATTTATTTTAACTTTATCTCCATTTATTATTTCAGTAACTACAAGATCATCTTGACTAACATTACCAGCGCCATCTGAGGGAACCTCTATATCAAATACGAATGTTGAACCTGTAAAACAAGCTGCTGTTCCGTTAGCTCTAAATGAGCCGGAAGCTAGAGCATTTGTTTGACAAGTAGCGATGGCATCTTGTTGAGTACAGCTATTATCAGCTTCACAAGTGTCTGAGTCAGCAGCATCTGCTGTATTTTGATTTTCAGATGCTATTTTAGCTTCTTCTGAGTTACTTATATTTATAGTTGCCTGAGTATATTGATATTCTGCAATCTGACCTGTGTTATCAGCTACTAAAACTTTACTATTTATATGATCATTAAAAACGGAATACATATGCAGAGGTCCTTGATTGCCATTGATAATGGGATTGGTAACATCTAATACAGAAAAACCAGCTCCTCCTCTTCCATAGGGAATCATTAATATCGTACGCCAGCTTTTACCTTGCTCATAAGCTCCATCTGCATTTAGTCCTTGTATATACATGTCATGAACAACTGGTGAACCATCGACACCAAAAATTGGATTAGTTCCACCTGGATCTCCTGCAAATTTTCCATCATAAGCTTTGTTTATTATCGTTGGTAGTTTTGATGCAATAAAAGGAGGTATAAAAGCCCACTCCTCTTCTCCCGTAGCTGAATTAAATGCATGTAGCATTCCATCATTTGCTCCCGCATAAATAACATTTTGTCTAGATTGATTTGCATTAACAAAAGACTGGTAATTGTTTTTAGCTCTCCAATATGCCTCTTGATTGACATCTGTAAAATTTGAATTTGCATCTGGAGGTCCAACTTCTAATAGTTGTGAATTGTAAACATCGCCCAGTAAGTGGGCTCTTTTTTCAATTATATTGCAGTCTCCATCGTAATCAAAATAATCTATACCTCGAACAAAGTTAATTAATCCCTTAACATCATCATTTACTCCATCTTCTACACCATCAGCACTTGAACAATTAGATGTGGTATTATGATAATCTAAAATTGAATTTCCAGTTAAGTCAAAAAGACTTTCTATATCTGATCTATTTTGGTCATCTGTTGTCCAATTATTCCAATTTCCTATATATGAGTTATCTGACAGAGTAGTCCAAATGTTTCTCTCGTTACTTCTATTTTTTAATTTTTCTGCTGCATTCCAATTTTCTTCACTTGATTCTGTATTAAGAGATCCATCAGCTTTAACACTTTGTCTACTGATGGTTCCTCGCCATTCTCCATACTGGATATATTCAAACTGTGCTTGGTATAAAGAACCCCCTTCTTGAATGGTTGCGGTAATTGATGGAGCGGTGAAAGATAATTTTTCAGCTATAATTTGTTGTATTTTACTTGCTAACTCTGTTTTTAACATTTGAGCGTTATCTGCATCTATTCTTGCTTGACAATCTGGTGAGCCTGCAGTGTCACATGAACCAGCAAGTGCCATTGCATCAAATTTGCTCAGTCCTGAAGCATTAATTCCGCCACCATAAGCAACGACTAAAGTTTTTACACCCAAATTTTGTCTCAATAATCGAATTTTTTCTGCTGCTTGTGAACCATGTGTCCATTGACCATCACCAATAACTATTACATAACTTATTTGGCAGTCAGCTTCGTCGGCTTCCGTACCTTTTAAGTTTAATGCATCTTGGTGTTGCCTAAAATATTCATCAGCTAGTTGTGCAAAAGCATTGGCATCTGTTCCCCATTCTAAAGATGTAACATCAAGTGCCCCCGGTATTTGTGCAGCACCCTCTTTGCTAATTCCTACGGATATACCTGAGTCACTGTTAAAAAGTTGAGATCTTCCTTCTGGATGCACTCCATTCCAGCCTCTATAATAATCACAACCATCAACGACATGGCAGTAATATCCTTTACCTACTGTATTTATATTACCTTTTCCCGCACCTAATACCCCAGCATTCCAAAACCCATAGCCAAAATTAGCTCCTGCTGTTAACGAAGAGTCGGATACAACTGCTTTGATAGCTTCCTTAGCTCCTTCAAATCTAGTCTCTTTTTTTCCACCGTATTCAGCCTGCCATGAAGTATCAATATTGGCTACTGTAAATTTGTTTTCATCAAATTCTTGTATCGTTGCTTTATTATCTGACACCCATACTTTTGTAGAAGTAACAAACAAAGCTTGTGGACCCCATAAATTAACTTCCGCTGCACTAAGTGCACCCGCACTGGCTGTATTCTCGGCATTTCTTTTTCTTCCAGCAAGTATGACTGAGGTTAATGTATTATCTCCTGTAAGACTTACTTTTTGAACTACACCATGATTAGAACTTGTAACATATATTGTAGAATCGCTATCTGGAGAAACCTGAATTGCAGTAGCTTTTCGATGAGAAGTGTTTGAGTTGCCTTGAGCATAATATTTGTCTCGGCCTGTATCACTAGGACAATAATTGTTTCCAGTTTTAGTTAATGCATATCCATGGATGTGTCCCTGGTAGTTATAATATACAAATCCTCCACTATTATCGACTGTAAGACGAATGCCGGATTGAATAACAGTACCCAAACTTCCACCATAATTACTTCCACAAGTTAAAGAGTCACCTGTCGTTAAATTTTTAGTATAAAAATATTTTCGCCAGTCATTACCTCCCCACCATCTTCCAGATGCAAACAAATGATCGTTACCATTAATAGTTCTTACTTCCATTGCCATAGGTCTAAAGCCACCAAGCTCAGCATAAGTAATAACTTCAATACATTTTCCAGATGTATTAATTCCTACAATTTTTCCATTATTTGAGCCAAGATCAGCACCATAAATCACATCCCCCGATACACCCTTAACATTAGTTGCAAGACCCAAGTTATTTATAGTTTTAACTATAGAATTATTAGTTCCATCTAAAGTACATGTGTCTGTTGCAGAACCTCTAAAATTTCTATTACCTGCTGCAAAAGTTCGATCAACAGTATTGTCAGCTGTTAGAATTTTTACAAAGCCTAAATTTCCTTCACCTACAATTAAGTTACCATCTGAATCTTCTACAATATCACCCGGATTCTCAATTCCATTACCCGAACTAAGCCTTCTATTCATGCTGGCAGAGCTATCTAAAAGTATTAATATGTTAGCTGGGACATCTCCTGCACCCGAGCCTGGAGGCAAAGGTTTAGAGATAGCATTTTGATTTAATACAACAAGTACAATAAACAGATTGCTAATTATAATTTTTAAAAACTTTTTATACATTTTTTTATTATTCCTTTTACTCAATAATTAAATAATCTTTATATTCTGCATTTGATATTTGTAATTCTTCAATTAGAAATTTTTTTCTGTGGTACCACTTACCGTATATAATTTCTTTGCCACCAATTTTCCAAGCTTTATAACCTGTCCAGTCTGGTCTACTACTATTTTCAATTTTACCATAATTGCTGATTACATAATTATAAAGTAACTGTTTTTTACTTTCCTCATTATCCGTTCCATTTAATACTCCAACTATAATTCCAGCAATTTTATCATTGACAATAAACGCTTGAATAAAAGAATTACCTAGATTTGAATTAGGACAAAAACGATCAATCCCTGTTGAAACAGTTGTGACATCATTTGGTTCCTCTGCATTTTCTTTATCTGTCTCGATAGGTCCAAAATACTTTTCAATTTGAGATTTGTTGCCACCAATGTTAATAGAAAGGAAATCGCATGCAAAACTAGCCTTGTTTACAACTAAAAGAAATACCAAGGAAATGGATGTTACCTTTAATATCTGCATAATTTTTTTTAAAATTTTATTCATATTTTAATTTGGCATAACCATCACTGTTTCTAACGGAATAATTATTTCTTCCTCACCGTCATAATCATCAAGTTCCGTACCTTGGGCAACCATGATTCCGCAGGCATATATCTTATAAGCTGTTCCTAATGATTGAGAATTATTAGATGTTTTTTTAATGCTTGAACCAGTTCCAAGATAAGGCGCACTTCCAATATTAACTGAAAAAAATTCATACCTGAATCTTTTTAGATATTCTTTTTCTTTTGTAAGCTTTTCCATGACTTTGGCATCACCCGAGGTAAGGGGATCTACATCACTCGGAGTTCCAAAAATAGGCTCAATCAGCTTTCCAAAATTTTGATTGACAACATGATGGGTTACTTGAAAATCTGCTCTTTTAATATTTCTAAAGCTTTTAAAGCAATTTGTTTCTGTTACGTTTATTTGATTTCTTGGTAATGATCTGTCATTTGTATGTCTAACATTCCCTCCCTCATCTGCTTTTAAAGAGCTTAAATATAAATTATGAGCATTCACTTCATCGACTGTAGCTTTTTCTCCAGGTCCAGGTATGTTGTCTTCATGTATCCATGGTCCCAAAAATTGATTAATTATTTTTTTTCTCCCTCTAAAAGGCCCGTTTCTGCTACATAAAATGCCTGTTGGTATTGATCACTAGTATTGTTGCTTTGATGATCTCCTGAAGAAATAACTATTAAAGCTCCACCCATAAGTGACATCACAAGCAAAAGTATAAGTGACAGAACTAGAGCAAATCCTTTTTCATTTTTATTCATCATTTTTATCCTTAACTACCAATATTTCTAGTATTCACAGTGACGACAACTGAGTCTCTTAAATACTTATCTATAAATTTACGGGTTCTCTCCCCAAGTCCTTTTACAAATCTTGGATTGTCATCTTTTGCATTGAATCTATAAAACTCATTTTTTGATCTAAAAGTTAATCTTATATCTACAGCTTTAATATTATAAAGATTTTCTCTACTACTTGTGTCTGGTCTTGGAGGAGGATTGATAATTCTTCCTTGCTGATCAAAAACTATAAACTCCATATCCACAAGATGATCTCTAATTAATTCACCGGAGAAACATTCTGCACAACTACTGGACCAGTTACCTGTTACACTTTCACTAGACTGTATCCAACTTTGTTTTGATTTATAAACAGCATAATATTCATTATCCCCACTTGGTTTAGCGTAGTAAGTAACTCTATACCGCTTGTAAGGTTGTGCATCATTTTGATTGAAGTCCCCGTAAACTATATGAATTTTATCACAACATAAATCTGCGTCATCGTTTTTAGAGGTGGCTATATCTGACTCTGCTGCATCTCCTAATGTATCTTTGATTACTATAATTGGATCATGGCTTGTTTCTATATCGCTACTACCAGAAATGTATTCAAGATTATCTTGTTTTGATATGTCATCAGTATTTACACCATAGTGATATTTAAAGCCTGCCAACCTAATATCTCTAATCAACATTGCAACAATATCTCTTCCAGAACGACTTATTTTTGCACGGTCTGTGACTTGAGTATAACTACTATTTACAATGCTGTAAGTTGTATACATCGCTCCCATCATAATAGCTGAGATAACCACTCCAATCATAATTTCTATTAGAGTTATTCCAGCAATATCTTTTAATTTATTTTTTTTCATCATTATTTAAGTTGGTAATCAGCAGTGAAATATAAAAATCTTCTTTTCTTTCCATCGTTCATATTAACTTGCACTCTACCTATGAACATCTCATCATAAACCTCAGCATGAATATCTGACTCGTCTTCTTTATATGATGAAGTATAATCACATCCTGTTTTACATATTTGAAAAATTTTTACATCTTTAATATCTTTTTCACTTTTACATTTAAGGTATCTGTCAGTTTTAAAAATGCTATTCCATTTTTCTCTTTTATTTTCCGCAGCATCTTCCACAGCTGTCTCATAAATTGATTTTATTGAATCAATGGTGTTTTTTTTCGGACCACATGCCTCGATCCTTTCAAAACTAGTATTCGTTATTTTGTGGGCTATAACATCTTCTGCTATCATGCTTACTAAATAGTTTGCCTTGGTTCTTTCGCTAGAGCTATCAATCGATTGAACCGAAAAGTTGACCATTTGAAAAATAGCAACAAATCCTATTCCTATAATTGCGGTGGAGATTAAAGACTCTAAAATAGTGATTCCTGATTGTCTTTTTCTTTTATTTGAAAATTTAATCATTTTATTTATTGTAAAATCCATTCTGATTTGGATTTGCTCCATTTTTCTAAAGTAATATTGCCAAATCTAGACCAATTTAATGCAAATAAATTATCTTGATTTAGATCGTTTGGATCTCCATCTTCTTTAACATCACATTTTATTTCTTTAACTTCACAAATATAAAACGCTCCTGATGATTCAAATTCTTCAGCAGTGCTATACCAAGACCCATCTTTAGAAAAACAAACGGTTCCTGATTTGTCTTCAAAATTTACTGCTATGTCGTCAAATTGTAAGGAGCTAACTTCTAATTTATTAGATTTAATTCCTTCATCCATCCCTTTATCATCCCAATCCTGAACAAGAGCACATCTTGAAGTTTGGTCAACATTCCAAGCATCCTCACTGTAATTAATTTTTTGTGCAAGGTTACTCAGTTTCATACCCTTCGAGATAACCACGACTTCGCCGTCTTCTGTTGCTGTTACTTCTACTTGGACAAATCCATACAATCCTCTTTGAACTTGAGAATTAATATTTGTGAATAAGCTTTTTATTTCTATAGCGGCTCCCCTTACTTCTCTTGCTTTTTTCCAAGACGAAAAATTTGGGTAAGCTGCTGCTGATATTACGGATATAATTGCAATCACAACCAAAAGCTCTATGAGATTAAAACCTTTAATGTTCTTTTCCTGCACCTGGATCAATTTTCCCATTATTAACAAGTTCATCTAATGATTTTTGCATTGTAATCATACCATCACGAACTGACGTTTGCATGATACTTGGGATTTGGTGAATTTTAGCTTCACGTATTAAGTTTTGTATTGGAGCTGTACATTTCATAACTTCAAAAGCAGCCACTCGGCCTTGACCATCTTTTGTTTTTATTAATCTTTGAGTTACTACCATTTTTAATGAAGTGGAAATTTGCGCACGAATTTGTGCTTGTTGTTCTGGAGGAAATACATCAATAATTCTATTAATAGTATTGGGCGCTCCACTAGTATGCAATGTTCCAAAAACTAAATGACCTGTTTCTGCAGCAGTTAAGGCAAGACCAACTGTTTCAAGATCTCTCATCTCTCCCACTAAAATAACATCTGGATCTTCACGCAAAGCTGCCTTTAAAGCACTTGCAAATGATTGTGTTTGTTTTCCAACTTCACGCTGTGAAACAATACTTTTTGCATCTTTGTGCACAAACTCCACCGGGTCTTCAACTGTAATAATATGCGCTGTTCTTGTTTTGTTAATTTCATTAATAATTGCTGCAAGTGTAGTTGATTTTCCAGACCCTGTTGGTCCTGTAACTAGAACTAACCCTTTATGCATATCAATAATATCATAAAGAACATCTGGTAAATCAAATTGTGACATTTCAGGAATGACACTTTCCACTCTTCTAAGAACTGCAGCAGGCCCTCTAATTGTTTTATAAAAGTTAGCTCTAAACCTTAATCCGCTTAACATTACAGCAGAATCTAATTCATGCGTTTCTTGAAATTTTTTTGTTTCTGTTTCATTGCAATTTGTCGACATAAGATCTTGAAGATCTTGTGCTTTTACAAGAATATCTTTAACCGTCACTACTTCACCTGTTTGTCTATAAGCTAACGGTGAGCCACTTCGAATATGAAAATCGGAAATTTTTTTATTATTTTTTGCTAATTCTTCTAATTTTTCAAACATCTGTATTTTTTATACAATAAAAAAGAATATTACCATTAGAGGTCACCCAATTTGGGCTTGCTAACAGTCCAAAAAAAAAACTGGAATGTATTAATACATCTTCATGTTCAAAATTTTAAAGAAAACCAAATACACAAACACGTTAAATTTTTTTTTGGGAAAAATAAATTATTAACTATAAAAGGTGTTCTTAAGCCTAAGATATTTTTAGTTTTATTTAGTTTATTTTTTTCATCTCTAGCCCTTGCTGCAGCTTTAACAGTAACTTGGGTGGATGGTCGTATTCCATCTGGAAACGCAAACTGTACAAGTTCTCAAACTGGCGCTTCTCTCGTAAATGACAGAACGACGGATCCTAATGATGTTCAATTTAGTGATGATGGTCTTCAAGTATTTACAGCAAATCCTGCTATGCAATCAAATCTTAACTTATCTATGAATAAGTTAAGCACACCTTTTGATCTGACCTCAGTTAAAACTGATAATGGCAGTAATGATTGTGATGATCTAGATGGTTTTTTACCTTCAAGTATAGCTAGTGGAGCAATGCATGTACAATTAGAAAATATACAGATTGTATCAAGTGGTAGAAAATTTTTTATATTGGATATACATGGAGAGTTAGGTAGGTTTGATTTATCTACACCAAATGATTTTTCAACGGCAACTTATGTTGGAAAACTTTCCTTTTTAAATGAAAAAGATTCTTTTGCGCTAAATAGAGATGGAACAAAAGTTTTTACATTAAATTCTACAGATAATGCTCCAGTAGTTACCACTTGGTCTTTGCCTGGTCCTTACGATGTTTCTTCAAAGACAAAAATAAGTGAATTAGATTTAACATCTTTAGGTCTTGAATTAACAGCAGGTCCAAATGATATAGGACGTGATATTGAATTTAATGATACTGGGAGTGCTATGTTTATTTTAATGTCAAATGATGCTGCACCTAGAGATAAAAGTTATATTCATCATTTTAGATTAGGAACAAATTATGATGTATCAACAGCAACATTTGTTGGAAAATGGAATGTTGGTGATTTTGGTAATACGCCAACAGGCTATGGAATGCCAAGAGGATTTTCTTTTTCAAGCGATGGAATGCATATGTACATCGTTCAAATTCAAGCTGGGGCTGGGGTAGATCAGATAAATCAATATAATTTAGAGTGTCCTTATGGGTTGGTAGAATGTACATCTGATGCAAGTGCCTCAGTTAGTTCTCAAGCTGAATTAGCTAATCAAAATATAAGTTTAAATGTTTCAACTATTTTTAAAAGATTTGAATGGATAAAAAGAAATAGAAAGAATGAAAATTTATCTAGTCATAATATTAATATAAACTATTCTAATCCTTTGTTAAAATCTTTAGCAAGTAAGTTTGAACCTTCATTGACAAATAATTTGGTATCACTTGTAAGCAATACTTTAAATAAAGACAAAAAGAAGAAATCTAAATGGTCGTCATGGAGTATAGTCGATGTATCAATAGGAGATTTTGAGGAAACACTTTTAGATAAAGGAAAAGCCATTAAAACAAAGGGTATAACATTTGGTTCAGATAGAAAAATTGGAGATAATAAGTTTTTTGGCTTGGCATTAAGGTATGCGGATAGTGCATCAAATATTAGACGTTCTTTTCAAAATGTTGATCTGGAGTCTTTAACATTGAATATTTATGGTACTACTCCCGCAATCAACAACCAGTATATAAATACAGTCTTGGGCTTAAGTGCCTTAAAATTTGATAATAAGCACTCAGGGAAAACATCGGGTGAACGGAATGGAAAACAAGCATTTGCATCCGTTAATTACAGAAGTAAAAATACATTTAGTAAGCTCAATATTACTCCTACAGGAAAACTTACTTATGGAGTGACGCAATTATCTGAATTTACAGATTTTATAAGCAAAACTATAGATACGCTAGCTCAAGAAGATATTCGTTATCACGAGGATACATTTGTAAGTGGTGAATTTGCAGGTGGTCTTTTATTTGAAATGGAAAAATATGAGAATGAAAAAGAGGGAACGACTTTCCAACCCATGGGAGGAATTGAAATTATTTATGATCTAAGCGATGATATTACTTACGAATATCAAAGGCTAGCCTCAACTAGTGTAAATAAAGAAACGATTACTAAATATTATAATAAGAAATTAAAAACTAACATTGGTTTTGAGCATATAGTTGAAAATGGCTTCACCATATTTGTAGATTATCAAAAGATGATTAGTTTAAATGATGATTGTGAAAGTTGTGTTCACGCAGGAACAGGTAGAACTTTTAAAAATGAAAGTTTTATAATTAAAATTAGTAAATCAAAAGAAGAAGATTCACAATTTGCTTTTGATTTCGAGCCTTTATCAAATAATTCTGCAAAATTAAGCTACACAAAAAACATCAATAATTTTAATCTTAAATTAAACTCTAATATGGATTTATTTACTCAAAGTTCTGACTATGGTGCAAATTTAGAAATTTCAAGTAAATTTTAATGAGTAAAATAAAAATATTTTTTTATTTAGTGTTAGCTTTTATTTTTTATAAAGGCTTTGTTGCATTTCAAAATTTTGAAATTGGTGTTGCTGACAGAGTAGCTGATATAGAAGAAAAAGCAGATTTTGAAAAAAAAGGTGAAGTAATTGGTCTCATGATGTATTTGGGTGACCCACCAAAATTATATGAACATTTATTAACTAAGAATAAATCTAGGTGTTTGGAAATGAAACAAATGGCTGAAGAAAACTCATCTGCGTACTATGAATGTGAAAGAGTGAATGCCGTCCTTAAAGGTAGAAAAATTGTAAGCATCATTAATAAAATTGAAGTTATAGAATAACTATTAAATTAAAATTTTAAATTATAATTTAAATTTGCTTGCAGTCCGCCTGTATCTTGACTTGTTTGCAGTCCGTCTAATGACATTAAAAAAATATTATTTTCTGAAAATTTATACTCGTAATTTATACCTGCAGATAAACTTAATTCTTTTTTTAAATCATTGTTCTGAGAGTAAGATCCCTTTACCCCATTTACATAAAAAACTTGTACATTATCATCAATGACTGATCTAGCATCAGCTATCCATGAAAAATAAAAATTTGTTTTTTCATCATTTATTATTTCGTATTCATCACTTAAAGCTATTGATCCATTATAAATATCTTTCTCTTCCCATGTAAAATATTTACTTTCTTCGTGTGAGGGCGTGTAGGAATAACCAAAATTGAAACTTATATCTGGAAGAGAACTATTCATACTTGAATTAGAAAATAAATTATCCAGGTTTGTCTTAGCTCCCATTAAAAACTGATAATTTTCATATGAATCTGTAACATTTAAGTCACCAGTTGTTGTTGTGTTGGTTAAAATGTTTCTCTCACTTTTATTATAATTTGCTCCTCCAAGTATGAATAATTCTGAGTTTGTATTAAAAATTTCAATTTCATTAAAATGCAATCCTGCTAAAAAACCATTTTTCTTAATATCGTGGTCTTGGGAAATATTTAATAAGCCAGTCTCAACTGACACAATAAAATTTTTATTTTCTGATATAGGGTTGATGATATTTGCACCAACACTAGTTGTTTTACTGCCAAGCCTCAAGGTGCTTTTCTTTTCTTTTCTTTTATGAAATGAAGTGAATAATTCACCCCAAGCTTCGTTTTGATTTAAATATTCCTCACTTTTTTTAAAACGAGTAAGTGACTTTCTTATATTTAAAGATTTATAACTTAATGTCTCATCTAACATTTCATTACCAGCTTGACCAATGGATCCAGCTGAACCTTTGACAACTGGGTTACCATCCAAATCCTCTAAATCGTAAGTTCCATCTCCCGTTGTTTCGTAAAAATAACCCTGACCAGCACCATGTTGTAATTTAATAGTGTGCCCTGAACCTTCTATACTAATTTTACCTATTACTTTTCCTTTATCTTTTAAATTTACCGTGACACCACTTCCATTTAATCCAAGTGCGAAACCATCAACACCAGCTTTATTTTCTATTGTACCACTATTTGTAAATGTTGCAGTTGAAACTGCGGAAACAAAAACTGTTGATCCTCTGAAAGCATTTTCATTGTCATTATTATTATGGATGTATCCTCCAGAATTATTTATTATAGTTATATTATCTGTATCATCTTCAGATTTGACAGCATTGCTAGGTGTATTTGATCTACTAATATCTTCTGCATAAATCTCTCCAGAATTATTTATTGTTACATTGTTAGCGTCATTATCATTGGTTGCTGTAACGGTAATTGTATTGGTATTACTTTTAATAATACCACCTGCGTTATTTGTAATATTGGAATTTGTAGCATCGAGTAAGTTTATAGCTTTAGAATTACCGGCGCTGATAGTTCCTGAGTTAGTTACAGTTAAGCCTGATTGGTTTTTTCCCTGAATTGTATTTGAGGAAAGTGCGCCATTAGAAAAAATTGAAGATCCAGACTCAACTGTTACAGTTCCATTATTTTTTGTAAAAATATTTACTGTTTGTGATGAGTCTGTTGATAAAGTGGTAGATTCTGAAATTGTTAAAGATGTGCCATTTGCATCGAATTTTTTTTGAGTGGTATTATTATTACTAGTACTATTTACAGTATTGTCTCCTGTTATATTTTCTGAATAGGCAGAACCCATAATAAAAGAACAAAATAAAAAAAATAGAATATAAAAATAATTGAGGAATTTTCTCCAAAAAAAAATCATGGTGAAAAATACTCTATAAATTATTTTTTATTAGCGCCTTTGCAATTGTATGTACCCAAACTGGGTAATAAAAATATAAAAATTTAGGTAAATTTTGCTTACTTGTTGCAACTTTTTATTCATATTAAAGTACAATTAGGATTATATTTGTATTATTTTAAATTAGTAGCTTGGGGTGCTGTTGGGGATGTTGCAGTTTCCTAATCAGACGATCTATCCGGTTGATCTACGCGCTCAATGTTTGATTAGCGAATATCACAGTAAGATAAATGTTTCTAGGAAGGATTAGTTTTGTTTTTAATTACACAGTCATTTGTTAGTATCTATTCATGTCAAAATTAATCATCAAAAAATGTGAGAAGTGCAATTGCCAGAATGAAACCGTGTATGCAAATTTTTTACTATATGGGTTTATGATTTGCGATTCTTGCAAAATTTCAGAGACTATTTTCCCCGTTTAGATTTTTTTAAAGTTGCCTACAAATAAACAAATTTATGTTTACTATAGTTTTCTTTTAAGGTTTATTAAAAACACAATATAACAAATGAACAAATTTTTAAAAAAAATTTTAATTATTTTAGCCGTAAGCTTTTTTAGCTTAACTGCCAACTCTATCTCTGCTGAATATTTTACTATTGGATCGGGCGCTTCTAATAAAATTAACTTTGTATTAGGAAATGCTATCTGCAAAATGATGGGAAAGTTACCATCTGAAGAACATGGCACAGGTAATAATTCTAAATCCTATCGTTGTACGGCACCATCGACTGGATCTGCTTCATTTAATTTAGACCAAGTTCAGGAGGAAAATTTTCAATTTTCTTTTGTAAGATCTGACAAGGTTAACGCTGTATTGTCACAGCAAGGGTCTGAAACTATTAAACCCTTCAAAGAAATTAGATCCGTTTTTTCTACCAGTCCTTATATTTTTCAAATTGTCGCTAGAAAAAAGTCAAACATTAAAGATTGGAAATCTTTAAAGGGTAAAAAAATACATATAGGGAAAGAAGGATCCGTTGAGAGAAAAACTTTTGATTTGCTCATGGATGCCAACCGAGTAAATAAAAGTTTTTTTGGAATTACGATAGAAGACGACAATATATTTAAGGCAGATGATATTTGTAGTAATAAATTAGATGCCGTGGGTCTTATAAGTGCAGTACCTAACCTAGAGATAGAAAAAGCAATAACTAAATGTGGGGCTTCTGTTTTGGATTTAAAAGATTCTAACCTCGATCATATAATAAAAAATAATACTTACTTTTCTTTAGTAGAAATTTCTAAAGACACCTACAAAAACAAAGAAAAGATTAAGTCTGTTAGCTTTGTCGATAATTTAATTACTCACTCTAATGTTTCTGAAGATACCGTTTATCATTTGGTCAAAGCTGTATTTGAAAACTTTTCTGACTTTCAAAAAGAACATGAAGCATTCGCTAAATTAAATATTCAACAAATGATTAGACAAGGAATTGCTGCACCCTTACATCCTGGTGCCATTAAATATTATAAAGAAAGAGGATGGATGTAGTTATTTGATATTTAATTAATAATATCAAAACTATCCAAATATTTATCGGAAATTGTAAGACCCAAGCCAGGCTTGTCATCCTCTAAATCGATAAAACCATTTTTAGGAGCAGGGTCGCCTTCAAATATATAATAGAAAAGTTCATTTCCAATCTCCACATCGTGCACTGGGAAGTACTCTGAAATAGGGCAATTTACATTGGCCATAGTTAAATGGTAGTTATGCATCTGTCCTGCGTGAGGAACAACTGGAACTTGATAAGCTTCCGCTAAAGCATTTATTTTTTGTGCGGCTGTTATTCCACCCACTCTATTAGTATCGTACTGAATATAACTGACTGCTTTCAAATCTAACAGTTGTTTAAATCCAAACAATGAAAACTCATGCTCTCCTCCAGAAATGGGAATCATGTTCATATTATTTAACTCGGCATACCCGTGAATATCATCTGCAATGACTGGTTCTTCTAACCACCTCGGATTAAATTTCATTAGCTTGGGCATCATTTGTTTGGTGTAATCCAGATTCCATCCCATATAACATTCAAGCATAAGATCTGTATCGTAACCAACCACTTCTCTTACCGCCTCTACTAGTTCTAAGTTTTTTTTCATACCTGAAATTCCATCTTTAGGTCCCCATCCAAATCTCATCTTAAACATGGTAAAACCTTCTTTGACGTACTTCTCTGCTTCTTGCTGAAGATCTTTAATTGGTTGGCTGTACAGCTTAGAAGCATACACCGGGATTTTTTCTTTGGTCCTACCGCCTAATAATTTAAAAACAGGTTTCTTAGTAATCTTTCCAATCAAATCCCAAATAGCAATATCGACTGCAGAAATTGCTGTCATACCAACCCCTTTTCTTCCCCAAGCTAATGTTCTTCGATACATTTTTTCCCAAAGATAAGCATAGTCAAAAGGGTCCTCATTAATTAACAATGGTTTTAAATAAAGATCGATTGTTTTTTTTACAATCTGAGGCGCCAAGGCTGCATTACCAATTCCTACAATACCGTCATCTGTTTCTATTTCACAAACAAGCCATTCATGAAATCTAAATGACCCCATATTGTCACCACGGTCATAAAGTAAATCTGAGGCGTTAGTACAAAAGTTTTTCTGAGGAGGGACAGTTTTCCCCTTCCACTGGTAGACGGTAGTTTTAATATCTTTAATTTTTGTCATTCATTAAACCGTGACTCATATCTAGAGCTATTTGAAAAGAATTTATTGTAGGCTCCATATTAGCAATATTTTTATCTGTAATATCGAATGCAGTTCCATGTGCAGGTGTTGTTACTGGAACGGACAATCCTCCAGATACAGTTACCCCTCTATCAAAGCCAAAAGCTTTAAGTCCACACTGTAAAGCATCGTGATACATGCCAATAATGCAGTCATACTCTTTATTCTTAAAGGCAGTAATGAAAGAAGTATCGCACGGCAAAGGGCCTCCCGCATTAATTCCCATTTTTTTAGCTTCCTCAATAGCTGGGATAATTTCATCTTTTTCTTCCGTTCCAAATTCTCCATGAGGATTTAGTGCTTGAACGGCTACTCTTGGATTCTTCATGCCACTCATTCGTAAAGTTTTATCAATTAATTTTATGGGTTTTAAAATATTTTCAATTGTGATGTTTTGTGCAACATCTTTTAATGGAATGTGGGAAGTGACACGAGCAGTCCAAAAATTGTCTACCACATTGAATTCGCAACAAAACTCTTTCATCCCTAGTTTCTCTTGCATAAATTCATGTTCATCGTTGTATTTGCAGCCACCTAAAATTAAACTAGTCTTATTCATAGGTCCAAAATTGATAGCGTGAATCTTTTTTTCTTTTGCTAAGTCAAGTGCGTAATCTAGGCTTTCTAAAACACTCGCACCCGATTCTGCATTAGCTATTTTTTTTTCATATGCTCTATTTTTACCATTAGTAATATCAATAAAAAATTTAGAACCTTTGCTAAAATCTATTTCATCAAAATTTTTTGCAGGGATTAAGTCTGTCTTTACTCCCGATGTTTTTTCTCCATCTTCCAGAATACTTCTTTCGCCGATCAAAACACAATTTGCCTTGTCTGTTATCTTGTCTGTAAGCAATTTTGTTACTAATTCTGGACCAATTCCAGAAGGATCTCCTAGTATAATTCCTATAGTTGGTTTGTTATTCATTTTTTAAGTGGCCTTTCTTTTTTTTAATACTTAATAGTTTATTATATTTTTTTACTTATCAAAATACTTATCCGTAATTTTATAATGACCAATTAGCGCATTTACAGCTTTATTCTCGTCTCGTTTTAACACATGCTTTAATATATCCGCATGTTCTGTATTAACTTGGCGTTTGTGATAGGATTTTTTTTGCTTAATTAATATAAACCTAAATCTTAAATTTAAATCATAAAGCTGTTCACAGAATTTAACTAAATACTCTGACCGACATCTATTAACTAAAGTCATGTGAAATTTTTTATGTATCATCTCCCAAGAGTTAGTATTGGATGGATCATACTCTTCCTTCCAGTCTCTTTTTTCCATTCTATGACATAAAACAATCAATTCTTCCTCCCATGAATCAATGCTCTTCTTGTTTTGCATGGATTTTCTAAAGGCTATTTCTTCTATCCATAATCTTGTTTTTAAAATTTCTTTAAAATCTTGGATAGTAGATTCTGTTGCAACAAATCCTTTTTGGTCTATTTTTTGTACTAAGTTATCTGCAACTAGCCAAGTCAGAGCTTCTCTAATTGGTGTGGATCCAACATTATAAATTTCTTTTAATGAATCAATTTTTAACTTTTCTCCTGGCTTTAATTCACCATTGATTAAAGACTTTTTAATTTGGTTATAAATTTGTGCGATATAAGAGGTGGGTCTCTCTTCAACTTCAGGATGCAAATCTAAAATTTTAGTATTTTTTTTTATAATACTCTGCTTCATAAAAATATCGTTTTTTTGTTGACTGTACCTGTATAAACGTTTTTAATCAAAACAATTAAAAACTAAAAAGGGGAGTCAATAATGATAAAGAAAAAACTACTTACAGTAGCGTTAGCAGCTCTAGTAATGGTTCTTGACATGCCAATTACCGAAATGAATGCTCAAGCTGGTTCGCATAGTAAAAAAGCGATCCAAGCTGTAACTCATGCAGGTTTTGGTGGTGGAACAGATGTAACTACTAGAATGATGCTATTAAGAGCTCGAAGAGTTCTGAAACAAGATATGCAATTAGTAAATAAAAAGGGTGGCGGTGGTGCTGTGTCTATGGACTACATGATGTCATTACCTGCTGATGGTCAGCATACTTTAACGTGGACAACAGGTCATGCTGTTTCTATGGCTTTAGGAAAAACTAAAGTGAAGCTAAGTGATATGCAACCTTTGGCTAGAGGAACAGATGATCCTCAGTTATTTGTTGTTAGTTGCAAATCTAAATTTAAAGACGGAAAAACTTTTGTGAAAATGCAAAAGAGCAAGTCTTTTTCTTATGGAACAACTCACACAGGTGGAATTGATGACGTAAGTGCAATTGCTTTTACTAAAAAAGGAAAATTAAAAGATCCTAAAATTGTTGCTTACAAAGGTGTATCTCCAATTAAAACAAACCTAATCAAGGGTGATATTGATGTGGGTGTTTTGAATTTAGGAGAAGCATTAACTGAAATCAACGAAGGTAAACTTTGTGTTGCTGTTGTATTGGCTAAAAAAAGAATGGCTAAGCTTTCA
The DNA here is from genome assembly GCF_000195085.1 of Candidatus Pelagibacter sp. IMCC9063. Lineage (NCBI taxonomy): Bacteria > Pseudomonadati > Pseudomonadota > Alphaproteobacteria > Candidatus Pelagibacterales > Candidatus Pelagibacteraceae > Candidatus Pelagibacter > Candidatus Pelagibacter sp. IMCC9063. The sequence continues at coordinate 221,356 of NC_015380.1, forward strand.
AAAGTTCCAACAGCCACTGAGCTAGGAATACCTGTTGCACTATCTACAGTTCGTGGATTTGTAACTAAAAAAGGTGTTTCGGCTGAACGAGCTAAAGAGCTTGAAAACGGAATGCTAAAAGCTATGGGTCATAACTACTACAAAAATTTCTTAACAGAAATTGGTTTAGACCAGACTAGTGTAGTTGGTGCAGACGAGTGGGGAAAGCAAATGGAAGATATGCTTAAAGAAATGACCGCTCAACTAAAAGCATTAGGTTACTTAAAATAAACCCAACTATATTCTCCCATGAATAAAGTTAAGGTACTTAAAAAGGGCAGATTTAATTCTGCCCTTTTTTCTTTGAATCCAGAATTTCTTTTATTATTATTTATATATTTATTTTGTATTGCTACTTATACATCTTCTTTGTATTTCAGTGAGGTTCCTCCTATTTTGATGAGAGGAATTCAACCAGCTACTTTCCCAAAGGGATTGATTGTACTGATCGCTTTTCTAAACTCTATTTTAACTTACCTCTATTTTACAACCAAAACAGCTTCTAATAAGGATCTTCCTCGCATATTTTACAAAACTATTTTTGGTCTATTTGTGTTTGTGTTTATCTCTCATTTTATAGACTTGTTTCTTGCTCTAATTATTTTTGCTTTTTTCATTTCCTATTGGTGGGGAGAAAAAAATATATTATTAATTTTATCTCTTTCTATTATATTTCCAATATTAGTATTTGTCTTATTCGAGGTGGTACTTGGCCTAAGATTTCCTTCTGGAATACTAACTAACCTGTACTATAACTAACTACTTATGACTGAAAACTTTCTTTACATGCTTGCGCCTATAATGAATGGTAAAATATTTTTAATTTTACTTTTAGGAACATTATTTGGTTTGATTTTAGGAGTTTTACCAGGCCTGGGTCCTACTACCGGTGGTGCATTAATATTACCTTTTACTATGACTCTAGAACCTCTTTCAGCAATTATTTTACTCACTTCTATTTATTGTGCAGGAACATATGGTGGAGCTATTACTGCTATATTAATTAATACTCCCGGCACTCCTGCTGCTGCTGCAACATGCTTAGATGGATATCCACTCGCACAAAAGGGAGAGGCTGCAAGAGCTTTGGGTATGGCAACTTTTGGCAGTGCCTTTGGAGGAATTTTTAGTGTGATAGTGCTAGTATTGTTTGCTCCAATTTTAGCAAATATTGCTTATGAATTTGGTCAACCTGAATATTTTGCCTTAGCTATTTTTGGCCTAACTATGCTGGCCTCCATTGGAGAAGGAAGCCCGGTTAAAAATTTACTAGCAGGTGCTTTTGGTATTTTGTTATCAACTGTTGGAAAAGACATTATGACCTCCGTTGACAGATTCACTTTTGGGGTTGGTCAATTGACGGAAGGGATTGGTTTTATTCCAGTCGTGGTTGGTCTTTTTGCAATAAGTGAGATGCTAGTTCAGTCAACATTAACTAATCAAATTTTTAAAAGAGTTGCGATGAAGGCTGTAAAACTTCCTACTAAAGAAGATTTTAAATATTGTTTTAAAACAATTTTACGTTCTTCTGGAATTGGTTCGTTTATTGGAATCTTGCCAGCAGAGGGTGGAACAGTTGCTTCATTGATTGGATATTCAGAAGCTAAAAGATGGTCTAAGAATCCAAGCAAATTCGGCAAAGGTGCAATCGATGGAATTGCAGGTGCAGAAACTGCTAATAATGCAGCGACTGGCGGAGCGATGGTCCCTACTCTTGCCTTAGGAATTCCAGGCAGCGCAACGACAGCGGTTATTTTAACAGGAATGATTATTCATGGATTAAGACCGGGTCCAGATCTATTTAAAGAGCAGCCAGAGTTTTTGTATGGGATTTTCGGAGCAATGTTTTTTGCAAATATTTTATTTTTTATTATGGGATTTTTCGGAGCAAAGCTATTTGCAAGAATTACATTAATTCCAAGTAGATTGTTATGGCCCATGATTTTTGTACTTTCTGTATGTGGTACCTACTCTCTCAATCAATCTTTTTCCGATGTATTGCTTATGATTATTTTTGGAGTCATTGGATTTGTTTTAAGAAAATTTGGTTTTTCAGTAGTTCCTATAATCATTGGTTTAATTTTAGGGCAACTAGTTGAACTTACATTGAGACAATCTTTAGTTATTTTTGATGGAAACTATTTATTATTTTTTACAAGACCTATTGTAGTTGCGTTCTTTGTACTATCTGTAATTGCCCTAACTTTTCCATATCTAAAAAAAAAGAAACATACCTATTTTAAAAACAAGAAAACAAACTAAAAGGAGAAATATGAAACTATTAAGAGTAGGAAATACAGGCAAGGAGAAACCAGCCTTATTGCATGAGGGTAAAATAAAAAGTTTAGAAGAACATATTCTAGATTTGGATCCGGCGACAATAAATTTTGATACTTTAGACAAGTTAAAAAAAATTGATGTATCGAAACTTCCTGACTTAGATTCTGATCAAAGAATTGGATCTTGTGTTAAGAATCCTGGCAAGTTTATTGCGATTGGCTTAAATTATTCTGATCATGCCGAAGAATCAGGCATGGCAATTCCCAAAGAGCCTATTATATTTCATAAAGCCACCAGTTCTATTGTGGGGCCCAATGATAATGTGGTTATGCCCAAAGACTCTAAGAAACTTGATTGGGAAGTAGAAATTGGATTTGTTATTGGAAAAGAAACCAAGAATATCACAGAGCAAGAAGCCTCAGATCATATATTGGGATATTGCATTGTGAATGATGTTAGTGAGAGAGAGTGGCAAATAGAAAGAGGTGGTAACTGGACTAAAGGAAAATCTGGGGACACATTTGGTCCCATTGGTCCCTACCTGGTAACCAAAGATGAAATCAAAGATATTAATAATTTATCACTTCAGTTAGACGTAAACGGAAAAAGAATGCAAACAGGCAGTACAAATAAAATGATTTTTAATTTTAATTTTATTTTATCTTATTTGAGTAATTTTATGTCTTTGCAGCCAGGAGATGTTGTTACCACAGGAACACCGCCTGGAGTGGGAATGGGAATGAAGCCGCCAGTTTTTCTCAAAAGAGGAGACAAAATTACCCTAGAAGTAACAGGGCTAGGAATGCAAAATCAAACAGTTGTTTAAGAAAGGAAAAAACATGAATCAAATTAATTTAAAAGATAGAACTGCCATTGTGACCGGAGGTGCTCAGGGATTTGGGCTTGCAATTACAGAGCGGTTTTTAGAATCTGGTGCAAACGTTATCATGTGGGATATTGATGAAGATACTAGTGGCAAAGTTTTAAAGGAAAAAAATAACCCTAAACTTTCTGCTGCAAAAATAGATGTAACTAATTTTGATCAAATTTCTTCTGAAATTGAAAAAATTTCTCACCAAACAAAGATTGATATTTTCGTAAACAATGCTGGCATCACAGGGAAAAATGCAACAGTCTGGGATTATCCTATTGATGAATGGAAGAAAGTTTTAGATCTAGACTTGAATGCAGTTTTTTATTGCTGCAAGGCAATCGCTCCACATATGATTAAAAATAATTTTGGAAGAATTGTTAATATATCTTCGATTGCTGGAAAAGAAGGAAATCCGAATGCCAGTGCTTACAGTACTGCAAAGGCTGGAGTTATTGGATTGACTAAATCATTAGGAAAAGAATTGGCTGATAAAAATATTGCAGTCAATTGCATTACCCCTGCGGCTGCAAAAACAAGAATTTTTGACCAAATGACCGAAGAGCATATTAATTATATGCTTTCTAAAATTCCTAGAAATAGATTTGCTAAAGTTGAGGAGCTAGCCTCTTTAGTTGCTTGGTTAGCCAGTGAAGAGAATTCCTTTTCTACTGGTGCGGTATTTGATTTGAGCGGTGGAAGAGCAACTTACTAATATATAAAAATATTATTTATATTTATCTTCAATTTCGTAATATTCATTAAAACCAACAATATCTCTTAGGTCGGAGAATTTTGAAACATTGGTATTGTAAATTTTGTTCTTCATATTTTGTAAAGATTCTTGCATTGTCTTAACGGAAGCACTCATTAAAGTTAAAGGGAAAACTGCAATCTTAAATCCAAGATCTTCTAGTTCGTTTATTTCAAGCAAGGGTGTTTCGCCATCTTCAATTAAATTAATCATGTGATGACCAGGAACTTCCTTGATCACCCTTTTCATATCTTCTTTAGATTTAATTGCTTCTACAAAAAGAATATCTGCACCAAGCTCTGAAAATTTTTGCATACGTTTAATTGCATCATCCAATCCTCTGGTTGCTATAGCATCTGTTCTGGCCATAACTAAAATATCTTTATTGTTCATTTTACTAGCATCTACTGCAGCTTTAATTCTTGAATTTGCCTCATCTGCTTCAACCACATCTTTTCCTTTAGTGTGACCACATTTTTTAGGCCATTTCTGATCTTCAATCATTATTGCTGCTGCACCTGCATCTGCAAATCCTCTGACAGTTCTATAAACATTTACAGCATTTCCATAACCTGTATCTCCATCAAAAATGATGGGTATGGAAGTAACGTTACAAATATTTCTTACCTGTTCAGCCATTTCCGAAAAAGAAATCAAACCTGCATCTGGCATTCCAAGTCTAGTAGAAGAAACTGCAAATCCAGACATAAAGCCTACATTTATTCCTTCTCGTTCAATTAACTTTGCAGATAAAGCATCGAAACAGCCAGGCATCACTACAATTCCTTTTTGGTCTAATAGTTTTTTTAACTTATCTGCTTTTGGTTTTGAATCTTGTGATGAAAATAATGTCATAATTTAAACGGTATATATAATGCAATTTGTGGAAATAAATAAACTAAAAAAACTGCGAATAACATAATAATAACGAAAGGAATAACACCCTTTGCAATTTCAGACATTTTTGCATCACATATTGCCTGTAGAACATAAATATTCAGTCCTACTGGCGGCGTGATCAACGCGCACTCGATCATTAAAGTAAAAATAATTCCAAACCAAATTAAATCAATGTTCATTGCAGCAATAGAAATTGCAAAAATAGGCATCATGATTAAAATCAAAGACAGGGTCTCCATTATAAAACCAAGAATAAGCAACGTAATACAAACTACTAATATAAACATCCCCTGTTCGCTTATATTGCTTACAATGATTGCAGATAGATCCTGAGGAATTCGATATAGAGATATTGCCTTACCAAAAATTTTAGCTCCGGCTATAATAATAAATATTGTAACTGTTGTTTTCATAGTCTCGAGACCAGCTTCAATAAATCCCTTAAGGTCTAATCTTTTTTTAACAACCACATATATAAATGAAATTAAAAAACCTATACCACCCGCTTCTGTTGGGGTATAGATCCCAGCGTAAATTCCCCCAAGCATTATGAAAGCCATTAAAAGTATTGGAAGTCCTTTTTTGGTATATTCTATTTTTTCCTCTCGAGTAGTTGTAACGTTAGTAACTTCCCTATTAAAAAAAATTACATATAAAACTGAAAATAATATGAAGAGTAGTGCCAACAATATTCCTGGACCGATACCTGCTAAAAACATACTCAATACCGATTCCTCGACTACAAAAGCATAAACAATCATTGGTATCGAAGGAGGAATTAAAATCCCCAGTGTTCCACCAGCAGCTAAAATACCTAAGCAAAAATTTTTATGATATCCCCTTTTAATCATTGCAGGATAAGCAACGGTTGAAATAGTTGCGGCAGTAGCTACAGAAGAACCGGAAATAGCTGCAAAAATACTACAAGAAAGAATAGTGGCAATTGCCAAACCTCCAGGAAAATTTCCTACCCAAGCTTGTGCAAAACCAAATAGATCGTCTCCAACTCCAGCTTTTAATAGGATATTTGACATCATTAGAAACATGGGAACGGCAAGAAGTATAAAATTGTCACCTACACTATAAAATGTTTGTGGAACCATTAATGGAGAGATATCTCCCAGTAACATTAATATTAGCCCTATAGATCCCAGTCCAAAAGCAATCGGAACACTTAAGAACAAAATTAAAAATAGTGAAAAAATAATTAGTGCAGTAGTCATTATTTTATAAATAACCTTATCTTTCTAACAAACTCTATTGAGGCTCTAATAACTAATAAAAAAAAGCAGAGCGGGATTGCAAGCTCAGTTAAAAAAGATGGAACATCTAAAATTGTTGAACTTGTTCTACCTACTTTTAAAGAATCGTAGGCAATGAGCCATCCATAGTAAACAACAAAGGAACTAAAGAACAAAATAAAAAGCATTGATATGAAGTCTAGTATTCTTTTTCCAGTTTCCCCGAGACGGTCGTAGATGACCGTAATTCTAATAAAATCATTTTTATGAAAAGAATACGTAAGAGCTAAATAGGTGGCCCAAATTTGTAAAAACCTAGATATTTCATTTACCCATATTGTAGGAGAGTTAAAAATATAGCGAGATATAACTTCAAACGAGACTATAAAACCTATCATGATAAATAAGCCTGCAGATAGGTAACCTGAATATTTTATAATTTTTTCTAAGTTCATTTTAAATACAACAAGCCCTACGCTATTAATAATAACGCAGGGCTTGAATAGATTTTATATTAAAGGTTGTTAGCTGCTGTAACTAACTTATCTCCAACTCCACCTTTTCCACCAGTTCTTTTGATGTAATCAGTGATTACTGAAGAAGAAGCTTTTTTTAACGCTTTAAGTTCAGCACCAGATAATTTTACGATCTTCATTCCATTATCTTTTGCTTCCTTATAAGCTCTGGCTTCTATTCCAGACATGTCATCTCTAACTGCTTTTTCTGCAACTTTTGATGCTTCGGTTACTGCTTTTCTTTGTTTCATAGTCAGTGAATTCAACCACTTTTTATTAGCAACAAGAACAAATTCAATATCACCGTGATTAGTTACTGTTAGAGTATCCATCACTTGATAAAGTTTTCTAGATTTAACTCCAGATACACCTGTCATTCCTGCATCCACAGTTCCTCTTTGGTAAGCTAAATATTGCTCAGAACCTGAAATTAAGGCAGGCTTAGCTCCAAGAGAGCTAACAAATGCACCTAGTGTTTTTCCAAATACTCTTATTTTTTTATTTTTAAAAGCAGCCGGAGTGTTCATCGGTGTTCCGTTAGATAACATCACAGCAGAACCATATGCCTGATAGTATAAAGGCACAGCTCCTGATTTTGAAATTGCTGGGTCTAACACTTGTCTAATTTTAGATCCAGATTTAGTTGCTTTTCTAATTTTCTTTTCTGAATCAAATAAGAATGGCAAATAAAAAACATCTACTTCAGGGTTTGTACCTGCAAACCTTGTAAGTGACGCCACGCCTGCCTCAATTGCCCCTGAGCCTACAGCTTGCGGAACTTCCTTATCTTTATAAAGTTGAGCAGAATCGTAGATTTCAACTTTGATATCTGATCGTTTCTCCAATTCTTTCTTAAAAACCAAAAGGTTTTGACCTAAATGGGCTTTTAAAGGAAGTTGAAGAGTAATTCTCATTTTAGTTTCTGCAAAAACTGCAGATGTAAACAAAACTAAAACAGAAGCTAATACTAATTGTTTAATTTTTTTCATTGTATCCCCTTATAGATTATTTTCTTAATTTAACATTACTTTGTCTCGGAATACAAGTTGGATTATTTATTCCAAGGGTGCTCAGAATTGGCATTTATATGGTACTTTTTAAGTGCAGACTTGAGTACTGATTTAGGAATTTTTCCTTGGTCGCAAAGGGCATCTAATGCTGCAATTACAATTTGTAATTTGTCTATTTCAAAAAATTTTCTAAGGTTTTTTCTGGTATCGCTTCTACCAAAACCATCTGTTCCTAATGCTACAAAAGAGTTAGATAAATAGGAGCTAATTAATTGAGGGTAAGCTCTTGTGTAATCACTGCTTGCAATGATTGGATCCTCGTTATTAATTAATTTTTGGACAAAGCTTTTTTCTTTTTTTTCAATTGCAGTTAATCGGTTTGATCGTTCAACTTCTCTTGCTTGTTTGGATAATTCTGTAAAACTAGTAATGCTATAAACATGACTTCCAATATTAAACTCTTCTTTTAAAATTTTAGCAGCCTCAATACTTTCTCTTAAAATAGGACCCGATCCTAGTAAATTAATATTTATTTCTCCATCATTTTTCTCAAATAAATAACCACCTTGAATAATTTGTTTTTGTATATTTTTGGGCGCTTTAGGATTAGCATATTTTTCATTTCCTACTGTGATATAATAAAATTCATTTTTACACTCTTCCATCATTCGTCTTGCACCATAATCAAAGATAGTTGCAAGCTCATAAGCAAAACAGGGATCGTAAGATTTTAAATTAGGAACGGTAGAGGCTATAATTTGACTAGATCCATCTTGATGCTGCAAACCTTCTCCTGATAAGGTTGTCTTCCCTGCTGTTGCTCCAATAAGAAAGCCTCTTGGCATTTGATCTGCTGCAGCCCATATTAAATCTCCGACCCTTTGAAATCCAAACATCGAATAAAAAATATAAAAAGGCAACATGGGAAAACTATGATTGGAATAAGAAGTGGCAGCGGCAACCCAGGATGAAAGAGCTCCCGCTTCGTTGATTCCCTCTTCTAATAACTGTCCATCTGTAGATTCTTTATATGACATGATTGTACTTGCATCTTCTGGTTCATAAAGCTGCCCCTCTGGAGAATAAATACCAACTTGTTGAAATAAATTTGCCATTCCAAAAGTCCGAGCTTCATCTGCAACAATAGGAACTAATCTTGGTCCAATCTCTTTGTTTCTTAGTAATCCACTTAATAGTCTTGTAATATTCATAGTAGTAGAAACGAGCCTGTCACTTCCATCGAAAGCAAATTGTGCATATTTTTCAACAGGTGGAATCTTAATAGAAACTTCTGTAAATTTTCTTTGAGGAATAAATCCTCCCAACTTAGCTCTTTTGCTCTTTAAATATTGGATTTCTTGAGAGCTTTCTTCTGGCTTATAAAATTTTAAATTTTCAATATCACGATCATTCATGGGTAAAGAAAATTTATCTCGAAAGACTTTTAACGCCTCAAAATCTAGTTTTTTAGCTTGGTGTGCAGTCATTTGGGACTCTCCCGCTTTTCCCATTCCGTAACCTTTTTTGGTTTTGGCTAAAATAACAGAGGGTTTGCCTTTTGTATTTATTGCTTGATTGTAAGCTGCATATAATTTCTTTAGATCATGCCCTCCTCTTTTAAGCGCATCTATATCTTCATCTGACATATGAGAAACTAACTCCATAACTTCTGGGTCTTCTCCAAAAAAATTTTTTATATTATAGGCGCCATCTCTTGCACCTAACGTTTGATATTTTCCATCCACTGTTTCTGCAAAACGTTTTAATAATAAATGTTTTTTATCAAGAGCAAACAATCGGTCCCATTCCGATCCCCACAATACCTTAATGACATTCCAACCTGCTGCTTTAAAAAGAGATTCCAATTCTTGTATAATTTGACCATTACCTCGAACAGGTCCATCTAGTCTTTGTAAATTGCAATTTACGATAAACGTTAAATTATCTAGTTTTTCTCTTGCGGCAAAGGATAAGGCTCCTTGACTTTCTGGCTCATCCATTTCTCCATCGCCAAATACCCCCCAGACGTGCTTGTCTGTTTTTAATAAATTTCTATTTTCTAGATACCTCATAAATCTTGCTTGATAGATAGAACTAATAGGACCAATTCCCATGGAGCCAGTTGGAAAACTCCAAAAGTCTGGCATTAAATAAGGGTGACAATAAGAAGAAAGTCCTCCACCATTTGCTTCATGTCTATAATTTTCTAACTGCTCTTTAGACAGCCTACCTTCAAGAAAAGCTCTAGCATAAACACCTGTTGAAGAGTGGGGCTGATAGAAAACCAAATCCGCATTATCTCCTCCTTTAAAAAAGTGATTAAACCCCACTTCAAATATTTCTGCACAGGATGCATAGCTGGCTATATGGCCTCCTACTTCTCCATATTTTTCATTCGCTCTCATTACCATTGCTAGAGCATTCCACCTTAGGATTGCGGTTATTTTTTCCTCAATCTCAAGATCGCCTGGATAAATTCCCTGCTCTTCTAAAGCTACTGTATTTCGGTAAAGAGAATAAGGAAGTGGCTCATATAAAATCCTTAACTCTTTTGCTCTTTGCTCAATTGCCTCTAAAATTTCTTTAGCACCTTCCTTACCCTCTCTTTGTACCACTCCTTCTAGAGACTGAATCCACTCCTCGATTTCTTGTGGATCCATTTTGGAAATACTATTTTTAGAAAAATTTTTTATATCCGAGCTCATAAATAAAGATTATATATTTTAATAATTTTAAAACCTTAAGCAATGGTACTTAATTAAGTAAAATAGATGAACTGGATATTAATCACAATATTTGCGGCTTTTTTTCAAAATTTAAGATCGAGCCTGCAAAAAAACCTCAATAAAGACATATCTCTAGTTGCATCCACTTATGTGAGATTTGTTTTCTGTCTGCCATTTGCTGCTGTCTTATACTTTTCTTATTTTCAAAACTTTGAAATAGTACTTTTTACGATTCAACAAGATGATTTTTTATTTTATATTTTTTTAGCAGCCATCTCTCAAATTTTTTTTACTTTTCTTCTTTTGTATTCTTTTCAATTTTCTAATTTTATGATTGGAACAACTTTAAGCAAAACAGAAGTTGTTCAAATTGCAATTTTAGAAATTATTATTTTACATGATAAATTTAATTACTGGACCATTGTGGGTATTATTGTTTCAACGATCGGAGTATTTATATTCTCGACTAAAGATCGTAATGCTATTTTTAAAAATTTATTATCTAAATCTACTTTAGTTGGGTTAGCCTGTGGTTTTTTATTAGCTTTAAGCGTGGTAGCTTTTAGAGCGGCAGCTCTAAGTTTGGGGGATTTAAAGTCTAACCTTGAAATGGCTTTAAGCACTTTGTTTTTTGGGGTTTTAATTCAAACTTTTATTTTAACAGTTTACATTTCTTTGTTTGAAAAAGAGCAATTTAAAAAAATCTACCAAAATAAAAAACAATGTATTGCAACAGGATTTTGCGGATTCATTACAACGCTATCGTGGTTTTATGTATTTACTTTAATGCAAGCAGCTATTGTTAGAGCTGTTGGGCAAATTGAATTATTATTTAGCTATATAGCTTCTAGATATTACTTTAAAGAAAAGATCAAATTGATTGAAGTAATTGGAATTTTAGTATTTGCTATTGGTGTTGGTGTTATCTTGGTAGCAAAGTAAAGCTAAGCTATAATATTTCGACAGGATATCTAAACCTTAGATAGTTAAGGCTTATGTTAGTTAAATTTTACCTAGTTTAAGGTTAAATTCATTTGCAATCATAAGAAGTTTTTTTCCTTGTTCCGTAAGTTCTATTCCTCGAATATCTCTTTTAAATACTCTAAATCCAATTTTTTTTTCTAATTGGATAACATCTCGGCTTAAGGTGGATTGTGATTTGCCAATTATTTGTGCAGCGGCTGTGAAACTTTTATTACCGCAAATTTTAGCAAAAACTTGTATTCTTCTCCAGTCCATACAGACTGAAATATCTTAATCAAAACATTAAGCGAATATTTTCTTAGCGTACTAGCTATGTCCTAAGTGGGTAGCTGAAAACGCATAGGCCCATAAATTATTACGGGCCTATAATTGTACTACTAACTAAAGAGATAATTAGTCTCGGATAGCGTATGCTCGTACTCCGATTTCAGAAACATCTGTTCCTTTTTTCTGAGCTTCATCACTAATTCTGATGCCTACCGTAGCTTTTAAGATAGACCAGACGATCATTGATGCGACAAACATAAACACTACTACTGAGAAAGTTCCTAAGAACTGAGTAGCAAATGATGTGTCTTTATTGGTAATTGGTACTGCTAAAGTTCCCCAAATTCCTGCGAATAAGTGAACTGGAATAGCTCCCACAACATCATCGATTTTTAGTTTTTCAAGCAATGATGTACCAGCCACAACTACTGTTGCACCGATACCACCGATACAAATAGCTGCAATAGGAGATGGTGCTAATGGTTCTGCAGTAATTGCAACTAAACCACCTAATGCTCCATTAAGCATCATGACGACATCAGTTTTTCCACCAACAAATCTTGTGATTAATGCATTTACCAACACTCCAGCTGCTGCTGCTAAGTTAGTGTTGATAAAAATAGTAGATATTGCAGAGGCATCGGCAAACGTTCCGAGTGCCAACTGAGATCCACCATTAAAACCAAACCAACCAAACCAAAGAACAAAAGTTCCAAGGGTTGCTAGAGGAATCGAAGACGCCGCAAATGGGAGAAGATTTTTTCCACTGGTAAATCGTCCCACTCTTGGTCCTAAAATGATTGCACCTGCAAGAGCTGCTGCTCCACCTGCTGCATGAACTAAAGTTGAACCTGCAAAATCTGAGAATCCTTTTGCAGCTAACCATCCTCCGCCCCACTGCCATCCCATTTCAATTGGGTACAAAACCCCAGTTAAAATAGCAACGAACAAAAAGAAAGGCCAAATTTTTATTCTTTCAGCTAAAGTTCCAGATACAATTGATGCAGTTGTTGCAGCAAATACCATTTGGAAATACCAGTCAGATCCTGCTGCATAAGTATCTTTTGCAAAGTCTGTTCCGTCTGACCAGGAAGAGAAGCTACCTATAAAACCACCTTCAGAAATTCCATAAGCTACATTATATCCACAAAGCCAAAACATAATTCCAGCGATAGAATATAAACCGATATTTTTTGCAGCAATCGAGGAAACACTCTTCGATGTTACAAGTCCGCATTCTAACATGGCAAATCCTGGCGCCATAAACATTACTAGAAAGCCACAAATTAAAAACAATAACGTATTAAATACGAATTGAGTTTCTGCATTTACTGTTGATTCAGCTGCAAAAGATGGACTTACAAAAAGTAACGAAAAAATTGCTACAAGCAATAAATTTTTTATTTTCATTATTTATCTCCTTTTGATTATTAAAAAATTAACCATACTGATCCAAAAAAAAATAAGGATAGTTAAAAATACTTAACTGTCATGAAGATTGCAGATATCTAAAAGCAGAATAGGAGCTATGAATTTTTTGCTAGGTTGGGGTGTGCTTTAATTTAACTAACAGGGGACTGAATGAAAAAACCAAAGCACACTTAATATGAATCGTTAATATGATTTGCTCCATTTTAAAACCAACCATGAGGGGAATCGCGTAAAACGATTCTTGATCTATTTGAGGTGCTTTAAGGCCTGTTTTATATAAGCTTCTCTCAAAGCTTTCGTAAAAATACCAGGTTTTCCAGAGCTTATATTACTTTCATTAATTTTTACTACTCCTGTGACGAACGTAGTAGCAGAAGTGATAAATGCCTCGTCTGCATTCTCTGCCTCGGTGACCGTAAATTGCTTAGCGGTTACTTTATAATTTAGCTGCTTTGCAACGTTGATAACCGCTTCTCTGGTAATGCCTTTTAGAATTAGATTGTCAGCTTCTCTTGTGTAGATATTCTTTCCTTTAATAATCCATGCATTGTTAGAAGACCCTTCCATCACATACCCATTTTGTGTCATCCAAGCATCATCGGCACCCTGCTTCATGGCTTCTGTTTTTGCCATAGATGGGTAAAGTAGTTGTGTAGTTTTAATATCACAACGTTTCCATCTCAAGTCATCAATAGTAACAATAGAGATTCCATTATGTACGCTCGGATTATCTATTAAATTTTTTTTTTGAGTAAATGCAGTAATCGTTAACGCTGTTTTAGAATCGGGAAAAGCAAAATCTCTTTCTGCAATACCTCTGCTTACTTGCAAATAAACGATTCCTTCTTTAATTTCATTTAGATCAACTAGTTTTCTATGAAATGTTAGAAATTCTTCTTCATTAATTGTAGGTCCAAAATTTAGTTCTTTCATAGACCTTTTCAATCGTTCTATATGATTATCAAAATCAACTAACTTTCCATTCAATACAGATGTCACTTCGTACACAGAATCTGCAAATAAAAATGCTCTGTCAAAAATTGAAACTTTTGCATCCTGCTCTGCAATAAATTCTCCGTTTACATATGCTGTTCTCATAATTTGATACTTTCTTTAAGCTATATTTGTTTCTTCTACAAAATTTTTATTTAATAAATATTGATTCATATCTTCAATCGTAAACACATTACTAAAAGCAAATGTATTATCAATTTTTGCAAAATCATTTCTATAATGAGTTCCTCTGCTCTCTTGTCTCATAATGGCAGCATATGTTATTAGCCTAGAAATTAAAATCATATCCTTTAATTTTGCCGATAAATGTTTTGATTCTCTTTCTATTCGGTCAAATTCTATAAAGGCTTGGTTTAAGCTTTGATTGTTTCTTTCTAGACCGACGTTTCTTGTCATGTTTGATCGTAATTGCCATATGTATTTTTTAGCTCTAATTTTACTTATTGTTTTTTCTTTAGGAAAATAATTTTCAATATTAATTTTTTCTAATTTCGTTTGATCGATTGTTTTGGAATTAATTGCCTCTGCTATTTTTTTAGCAAATACAAAAGCTTCTAACAAAGAATTGCTTGCCAAACGATTTGCTCCATGAGCTCCTGTAGAACTAGTTTCTCCACACGCCCACAACCCTTTGACCGATGTTTGCCCAGTCAGATCTACTTTGACTCCGCCCATATGATAATGAGCTGCTGGAATGATTGGTATTAGGTCTTTGGTAGAATCTATTTTAGTTTTTTTTAAGAATTCATATGCGGTTGGAAACAGGCTCTGAAAGCTATTAGGTTTGAAATGCCTACAATCTAAAAAAGTGGATCTGCCATTTTCTCTTTCTCTAAAAATAGCTCTGGCAACCACATCTCTAGGAGCTAACTCTTTATCTGGGTGAATCGTTTGCATAAATCTATTATAATTTTCATCTACTATATGAGCTCCTTCTCCACGTATTGCCTCTGTTAACAGTGGTGCTGGGTCTAACCCAATATCTAAAGCAGTAGGATGAAACTGAACAAATTCCATGTCACTAAGTTTTGCTCCCGCACGCGCTGCCATGGCAACTCCTTCTCCATAGATATCTCTTGGATTGGTCGTATAGGCATAAATACTTCCTATGCCACCTGTTGCTAAAACTACGTTAGGCGCTTGTAGAAATACAAAATTATCTACCACTCCTGGCTTATTCATGTGACCAACAATTCCTTCACAGGCATTATCCTTTTGAACAATATGATCGACCGATACATCCTCTACAAAAGTAATGTGATCTTGTTTTTTGGCATGTTTAATTAATTTTTTTATAATGAATTTTCCTGACTGATCCCCATTAATTTTTAGCACCCTTCTCCTTGAATGGGCAGCCTCAATGGATAAACAAAAGTTTTTTTCTTCATCTTTATCAAAGTGAATATTTATTTTTTCTAAAAATTGAACAATCTCTAAAGCTTCTGAGGTAATTAGCTTGACCGCTTCATCATTGTTTAAACCAGAACTTGCTTTGATAGTATCGGCAAAGTGAATGTCTGGGTGGTCATCATTACCAACTGCTGCTGCAATTCCTCCCTGTGCCCAAGCACTAGAAGAAACTTCTCCTAATTTTTTTTTAGTCACCAGAGTAACTTTTCTGGGAAATAGGGAGATAGCAACCATTAGACCTGAAATGCCAGAACCAACAACTACAACATCTGATTTGTATATACTTTCCATTTTTATTCTTATGTTATAGATAGTTGTTAAAATTAAGTAAAATAACTTTTAAAATTATGAAATACTTTATTACTATAATCGCTTTGTTTTTATTGACTCAGAGCAACTCCTTTGCCGCAGGCAATGATTCTGCCAATGAAGTTGTTAAACCCTCGTCCTACTCTAAAATGTTAAAGCTAATTAAAAACGAACAATACGCAGAGGCAGCACAGGGGCTGGAAAAAATTTTAGAAAATAAAAAATACAACAAAGATGCTGATATTTTAAATCACTTTGCTTTTGCATTAAGAAAAACTAACAATCTAACAAAAGCAGAAGAGATCTATCTAAAAGCATTATCAATTGAACCTACACACCGAGGAGCTCTTGAATATATTGGAGAACTTTATGTCGATACCAAAAGAATGAATTTGGCAAATGCAACTTTAAAAAAGCTAGAAAGTTGTAAATGTGAGGAATACACTGAACTTAAAAATTATATTAACAAATAATTATAAAACGATTCTAACTATTTTTTAGAAGACTCGACTAATCGCAAAACACAATCTCCAAATTTTTCTGTTTTAGGTTTAAATCCAAGATCTTCACACTGTTCTTTAAATACATCTAGATTATTGATCTCCTTCTTGGAAGTATTCGTTTTTTTTGGCTTATTAACTATTTCTGAATCTTTGCTTCCTACCTCTTTTAAAACTTTTGCAAATTCATATCTTTTAAAATTTATGTATTTAATTCTGCATTTTTTTTCTTCTGATATTTTTAGCTCTACTCCTTTTTGTGTTTTTAAATTTTTTACTTTAGTTTCATTGCAGTGGTCTAGAATAGTTCTTACAAAATTATCCACACTGATATCATTATCTTCAATAACAGGCATTTTTAATTCTTTGCATTTTTTCAAAACTTGAAATAATTTTTTAGTATCGTTTCCACATTTCTCGTTTCTGGATGCAAACACATGGTGTTTGCTATTATAGACATGTGAATTGATTTGCAGCTTTCCATTGATTTGCATTTCCTGTGTTAACAGACCTAAGAATTTTGGTTTTAATTTTAAATGTTCTTCTAAAGTATACCAATAGGTTTTTACATTAGAGTAATCATCCGAATATGCATCTAGTTTATTGTACCCTAGGCCTAGAAGCTTATCGTAATCTTTGGCAGATAATCGTTCCGCAGCTGCACTCAGATGAGGTATAGTTATTAAACTAAGCAAAACAATAATTTTAAGTAATTTCATAAACTAAATAGATGTTGACTCTTATAACAGTTAAAAATTAAAATTAGATTATGTTTAAATCTATTAAAATTCAACCATGTAAAAATAATGTTGGCGCTATCATTGATACTGACATTCAATCAGCAGATCCTGAATGTATTAATGAAATTAAGATTGCATTAGATGAGTTTGGAGTTGTTTTTTTTAGAAATCAAAACTTAAATTCTAGTGCCTATGTTAGCTTTGCAAAACAATTTGGAACTCCCGCTGATTATCCTATGTTAGAGGGCCTGAATAAGTTTCCAGAAATTACAGTGGTAGAAAAAAAACCAGAGGAACAAATTATGTTTGGAGAAGGTTGGCACACAGACTCTACATACACCCCAGAGCCTCCTCAATATACCATGCTCTACTCTATTAAAAGTCCTCCAAAAGGTAAGGGTAATACTTTGTTTGCATCTCAGTATGAGAGTTATCAAAAACTTCCCTGTGAATTAAAAGAAAAAATTCAAAGCTTAAAAGCAGTATTTAGTGCCGATGGCCCCATATCCAAAACTAGAAATAATAGAGTTGCAGAAAAAGGTACTGGAATTGACCCTAAATCAATGTCAGCAATTCACTCTATAATAAAGACTAACGCTAATAATAAAAAAAAATCTCTTTATTTGTCTCCAGGCCATGTAACTGAAATTGTAGGCATGGATAAGGAAGAAAGTAAAAAACTATTAAATTATTTATTTGAACACCAATCCAAACCTGAGTTTGTATACGGGTTTGAATGGGAACCTCATTGTCTTGCCATATGGTCTAACCATGTGATGTTGCATAATCCCGTCAATGACTTTACGGGTGTCCATCGAGTAATGCATCGTATTACAATTCAATAAATTTTATATTAAATTTTAGAAAATTTTATTAAATATTCTGCAAACGAAAAAGAAGCTGTCCAGGCGGGGCTGATAGCGTTGAGTACGTGAGTGCAATGTTTTTGATTAATGACGACAAAATCATTTACCAAAGTCTTAGACTGTGGATCAAAAATTTGTGAGCGTATTCCTACTTTTTCATTAGAAGCAGTAATATTTTTTTTGTTTATTCCAGTGATAAGCTTATTAATTTCTTTTATAAATCCGCCCTTAGTGAGCAATCTAGATTCTTGAAGAGCTAAAGTTCTCAGCTTGTTTTCATTACTGATAATTTTTTTTACAAAACTGAAACCTATGGTAATAGCTTCCGATATACTGAAATTTGCAATCCAGTCATATTGTTCTCTACCAAATACTGGCGTAGAGCTAGGTCCAATAAAAAAATCTCCGTTCTTTTTATGAGAAGTGTGCAAACCTAAAAAAGGATATTGAAGATCTGGAACAGGATACACCAAATGTTTTAATGAAAAGTTAGAGTCTAATATTTTCCAATATTTTCCTTTAAATGGTAAAAAACTATACCTGAACTCTAGTCCTGATTTTTTGGCAATAGCGTCTGAATGAAGTCCACTACAGTTAAAAGAATGAGCGCATTCATATTTAGAATTGGTAGTATGAATTACACAACCTTCTTCTTCTATTTTTGTAACCGCTTCCTGATATTGGATCTCAACTCCTAAACTAATTAGATCTTCAATTAGGGATTTGGATACTTCTTTTGGATCTGCAATAGATGTAAAGGGAACATGTAATCCAACATTATACTTATTATTTATATTTGGTTCTAAGCTAGTAATCTGCTCGCCATTAAGTTTTTTTATAACAACTCCATTTTCTATTCCTCTCGCGAAAAGTTGCTCTGTATTTTCATAAGAGTTTTGTGAAGTGGGAACAAGTATTTTTCCACACTCATCTATCCATAATCTCTTTGTCTTAATGTATTCCTTAAGCTCCCGACCGCCCTGAACCCCAAGAGTGGCCCTTAAAGATCCTGGCTCATAGTAAATACCACTGTGTATAACGCCACTATTTCTTCCAGACCCATGTTGTATAGAATCTTTTTCTTTCTCTAAAATTAAAATTTTACTGTTATTAAATTTTTTTTTAACTTATAGGCCAAGGTAAGACCAATAATACCGCTACCAACAATAATAAAATCATACTTCATAAATTTATCCTTTATCTGTTATACTGTTTCTTAAAATGAGTGAAGTAGAAGAATTATTATCAAAACAAGTTCAAGATTTTTTACAAAATCATCCAGATTCTGTTCTGGTAGATGTGCGAACACAAGAAGAATGGGACACTATTGGAAAACCAGACGGAGATTCTATCGACATGACTACTTACTTTATTTCTTATCAAAAAGGGTCTGATAGAACTTTTAATGAAAATTTTGAACAAGATTTTTTAAATCTAAATATTGAAAAAAATAAAAAAATTTTATTTTTGTGTAGAAGTGGAATGCGTTCCCTAAAAGCTGCAATGATTGTAGAAAAATGTGGCTATAAAACTTTTAATATATCGGATGGTTTTGAAGGCTCTACGATTATTAATGAACCAGGATGGAAAGCCAACAAGTTACCTTGCAAAGGAAAATGATAAAAACATTTAGCTGTATCCTTCTTATTATTTTATTTACTGCTTGCGAAACTATAGATAAAAAAATTGACGAGACGATGAAAGAAGAAACTAAGATGTTATCTAAGTTTCTAGGAAAAAAAAGCTCTACTATAAAAACAAAACTTGGGGAGCCTGATCTAATTAATTTCAAAGTTCCTTACAAAACATATATCTATTTTAAGAAAAACCTCCTTATCAAATGTACAAGAGAGTTTTTCATTAATCCTAAGACTGATTTGGTAGAAAAATTTAATAGCAAAAATTGTATCAAATAAGTGTTCAATACAAAATATAGAAATATAGTAGAAAAAGTTTGTCAACAATTGACTTTGCGGCAAATGAAAAAAAAAAATTTATTTTGTTTAGTTTCTGGGCCTCAAGGATCTGGTAAAACTACTTTTACAAGTGAGATAAAAAAAAACTTAGTAAGAAAAAATTAAAAGTTTTAGTGTTATCAATCGATGATTTTTATTTTGGTAAAAAAGATCGAAATAAACTATCTAAAACTGCTTCCCCTTTACTCGCCACCAGAGGCGTCCCGGGAACTCACGATTTACAACACTTAAAAAAAGTTTTAAAAATTTTCTTTAGCAAAAAAAAGCAGAGCTATCTATTACCCCAATTTTCTAAAGCAGAAGATGATATTTTAAAGTCAAAATACCATAAGCTAACATTTCCTTATGATATTTTTATATTGGAAGGTTGGTGTATTAACTATCAAGGAGAACCTCTTGTTTCCTTAAAAAAACCAATTAATGCCATGGAAAAAAAGTTAGATAAGAATTTGCAATGGAGAAAGTATGTAAATAAAAAAAGCAAAGAATACTTCAGGGCTATTTATCAAAAATCAAATTGTTCTATTTTCTTGAAGATTCCAAGCTTTCAATATGTATTTCAGTATAGAAAAAAACAGGAGTTAGGTATTCCCAAGAATAAGAGAATGACTGACAGTCAGCTCAAACATTTTATCAGTTTCTATGAAAGAATTACTAAAAATTTACTGGTATCTAAACATAACAAATTTGATATTGAGATCACTATAAAGCCTAATCATAATTATACGACTTTAAAACAAAACGTTTCTTAGAATAAACAGTTGCATTGGAACAAAAGATAAATTTTACTAAAGATAAAATATCCTACCTCTTAAAAAAGATAGCAATACCTGCTGCTACAGGAACTCTATTTCAAAGCCTCTATACTTTGGTAGATACATTTTATGCAGGAAAAATATCTGCCAATGCTCTAATCGCCTTATCTAAAGCTTTTCCTATTACTTTTGTTATCATAGCATTTGGTGTTGGAATTTTAGCGGGAACCACTTCTTTAATTGCTAATACTTTAGGTGAAAAAGATGATTACAAAGCAGCTACTTATCTGGCTCAATCGGTTCTTTACTCTTTTTTAATTTACATCTTAGTTGCTTTTATAGGACTTAATTTTGCATCCAGCACTCTTAGTTTCATGGGAACCGAAGAAGTAAATATTCTTTTAACTCTAGAATATATTGAAATTATTTTTCTAGGATCTATTTTCTTTTTTTTACAAGTTTCTTTAAATTCTGTACTTAATGCTCAGGGTGATACTAAGTCTTATCGTAATATACTGATAATCAGTTTTTTTCTAAATATTATTTTAAATCCACTGTTTGTTTTTGGATTTGGAATTATTCCTGCTTTTGGTGTTTCAGGATTAGCGATTGCAACTATCATATCTCAATTCATAAGCTTGGTTTATATTTTGGCTAAAGTATTAAAATCAGATATTATTCGATTAATAAGTTTAAAATTTTTTTTAATAAAAATAAATTTAATTTTAGATTTATTAAAGCAAGGAATGCCAATAACCGTTAGCTTAATGCTAATTGGTCTCGGTATTTATAATATTTTATTTTTTGTTTCTAAGTTTGGAGATATTGCAACTGCAGGATATGGGGTGGCATTGCGTATCGAACAACTTTTGCTACTTCCCACGATTGGCTTAAATACAGCAGTACTTTCTATAACAGGTCAAAATTTTGGCGCAAAGAAATATGGGCGAATTGGAGAAGTTTATTTTAAAGCTATTTTTTATGGTGTGTTTACGATGTTAGTTGCTGGGCTATTTATATTTTTTAGTGGAAATTTCTTAATTCAATTATTTACTAACAATCCAGAGGTTATTTATTTTGGGGTTCAATACTTAAAGATTGCAGCATTAATTGGCCCAGTTTATCCTATTTTTTTTATTACCAATGCTTTTTTTCAGGGAATTAAAAAACCTATCTATTCCACTTATATAAATCTTTTTAGAATTGTTATTTTACCTTTTGCAACCATGTGGCTAATTCTTAATTATTTTAATGGGGGATTTGTAGATTTGTTTTTAGGCTTGCTTGTGATTAATTGGATATTTGGAATCTTTGTAATAATAATTGTTAAATATATTTTTTTAAGAAAACTAGTGAATTAGTCATTGTTTTTTTTAATTTTTTTCTAATCTTCTTACAAAATAAGAAACAATTAATATCAGAACAAGATACTCCAAGATTAGAAATGTATATATCTCTAATGGCCTATAGGTACTCACTACCAGTTCATTTGCCTTTCTTGTTAAATCTGAAATTCCAATAATTGAAACCAAGGAAGACATTTTTAAAACATAGACAAATTGGTTTCCCAATGCAGGCAAAATTACCTTGAATGCCTGTGGTAAAATTACAAGTTTTAGTTTTTTAGAAAAATTTAACCCTAAGGAAGTAGCTGCCTCCCACTGTGTTTTTTTAATTGCATTAATTCCACCCCTAAATATCTCTGCCATAAAAGCACTCTCACTAATAGAAAGCGCGATGATTCCTGAAACAAAAGGGCTAAAGCTTAGCCCTGTTAGAATAGGAAGGCCATAGTAGACCCACAATATTAAAACTAGCAATGGAACCGATCGTACCACCTCTACATAAAATACATTTACATAACTAAGATATTTATTCTTAGTTATTGCAGGTATTGCGATAAGCAAACCGACAACCATAGCAATCACTATAGATATTGTGGAAATATAAATTGTGGTTGTGATTCCGCTAATTAGAAACTTTAGATTTGTAAGTCCAGTAGCATTGGATGGGGACAAAATAAACCAGCCCCACTCATAATCATTACAACCAGCTAAAGGCAGGAACAAAAGTAAAAAAAAATATCTTTTCACTTTTAAAATTATAAAGATTTAAATTAAAAACTCTAACCTATTATAAGCTTTTCATTCCATATTTTTTTAGCAAATTATCAAAGAAGCCAACAGCCTTTTTAATTTCAATCCAGTGATTGACATAATTCAACCAAACTTGATCGCTTTGATCGATAAGTATAGCCAAAACCGCAGGATTTTTGCCGCCATCTGGAACAATTGCTAACTGAGGATATGTAATAACTAATTTATTAGCCTCAGTCGAACTAGTAATATGACCATCAGCTCTTCCTGATAAAACTTCCTGAAAATCTCTAGCAGGAGCTTCAATGGACTTTAATTTTGATTTAACAAATATTTTTTTTGCCATCTCCTCTTGAGAGGTTCCTAAGGTTGTTGCGATAGTGACATTTTTATTATTTAGAGATTCCCAAGTCGGGAACTTCTTAATATTTTTTTTCAAGACTAGGGCTACAGTTCCATATTTATAATAAGAATTTGTAAATCCAGCTACCAGTGCTCTTTTCGCAGTTTTCGTAGCGCTTGTTGAAATGTCGTACCTATCAGAAGTAATTCCTGAAACAATCGTTTTCCAATCTGTTGGTACATATTTAACTTTTACACCCATATCCTTTGCCAACTCTGTGCTAACATCAATATCAAAACCTCTATATTTGTTAGTAGCTGGATCTTTTAAGCTCATGGGATCCCAGTCTCCGGTTGTGCCAACTCTCAGTTCACCTGATTTAAGTATTTTGTTAAGTCTAGATTCGGCATTTGCTGAAAATGCCATTACTGTAATTAATAATGTTAAAATGATTTTTTTCATGGCCATTCATAGCTTTTTTACCCTATATTTAAAACAAACCAACTGACGCACCAGTTATGTTTATTTCTTTGTATCTTGCAAAAAATAACTACTTTGCATATAATGTTAAAGTCGATTTGATACAGCTTGCGGACTAATTATCAGCTAAGCGGAACTTCCAAACAAAGGTCTGTTCTTAAAGTCGATTAACCGACTACAAAGGAGAATAGCATGACAACCACGAGCAAACACCCAGAAACAATATCTCTACATGGTGGAACTTACAGAAGAGATGAAAGCACAACTGCTGTAGCCGTGCCAATATATCAAACGACTTCATATCAGTTTAATTCAGCAGAGCATGCAGAAAATTTATTTGGATTAAAGGAATTTGGAAATATCTATACTAGAATAGGAAATCCAACTACTAACGTTTTGGAAGAAAGAGTAGCGGCTCTTGAGGGCGGGGTGGCTGCTGTTTGTGTAAGTTCGGGTCA
The DNA here is from genome assembly GCF_000195085.1 of Candidatus Pelagibacter sp. IMCC9063. Classification (NCBI taxonomy): domain Bacteria; kingdom Pseudomonadati; phylum Pseudomonadota; class Alphaproteobacteria; order Candidatus Pelagibacterales; family Candidatus Pelagibacteraceae; genus Candidatus Pelagibacter; species Candidatus Pelagibacter sp. IMCC9063. The sequence goes on from NC_015380.1 coordinate 245,321, forward strand.
GGCAGCTTCTGCATTTGTTGTACAAAATCTATGTAGTACAGGTGATAATATAGTTGCGTCTACAGACCTTTATGGAGGAACGGTAAATCTTTTTAACAATACTCTTAAGTCAATGGGTATTGAGGTAAGATATGCAGACCCAAAAGATCCTGAAAGCTTTGCTAAAGCTACTGATAAGAAAACAAGATTGTATTATGCGGAAACTTTGCCCAATCCATCTTTAAGAGTATTTCCAATTAAAGAGGTTTCGGATATTGGAAGAAAGCTAGGTATACCTTTGGTGATGGACAACACAGCCTGTCCCGTGATTTGCAAACCCATAGATCATGGTGCTGCAATAGTCATGCATTCTTTGACAAAATTTATTGGTGGCCATGGAACTACTATTGGAGGAATTATAGTAGACGCTGGAAACTTTGATTGGTCTATAGATAAAGAAAGGCAACCTAACATTTGGCAACCCGATGCTTCTTACCATGGAGCTGTATGGGGAGATGCTGTGCCGGTACTAACAGGAGCAAATATTCCCTACATCATAAGAGCTCGTGTAGTCTTATTGCGTGATTTAGGTTCTGCGATTAGTCCTACAAGCGCTTGGCAGATTATTCAAGGGTTGGAAACTGTTACCTTGAGAATGAAACAACACTGTGAAAATGCTGAAAAAGTAAAAAACTTTTTATTAAAACACAAAAAAATAGAAAAAGTAATTTACTCAACTCTTCACGAGGGTGAAATTGGGGAAAGAACTAAAAAATATTTCAAAGGTGGTAATGGAGCCTTAATGGGTATTGAGGTGAAAGGTGGCAAAGAAGCGGGGAAAAAGTTTATCGATAGTTTGAAACTTTTATACCATGTTGCAAATATTGGTGATGCTAGATCTTTAGCTATTCATCCGGCAAGCACTACACACTCTCAGCTTAGTGAAAAGGACTTGCTAGCTGCCGGTGTGACTCCTGGTTATGTAAGACTATCCATTGGTATCGAACATGCTGATGATATTATTGCTGATATTGATCAAGCGTTAAACGCATAAGTAAGTTTATAAAGTTAAATGAGCCGTGATTAGCTTTGCGGCTCATTTTTTTTATGTATTATAGCACTACATGAATAAAGAGAATATTGCTCTAGTTATTGGCGGAACAGGATCCATTGGTTCAGCTATTGTAAATGAACTAAAAAATCAAAAATTTACTAATATTATAAGCTTAAGCAGATCATCCAATCCTCCATTAGACTTGCTTGACGAGCCTAGCATTGAAAGGGCTGCTGGTTTTATCAAAAGCCAAAAAAAATCATTGTGTTTATTATTTGATGCTACTGGAATTTTACATGATGAGGATCAAAATCAAATGCCAGAAAAAACATATAAAAATATTGATTTAGCTTTTATGAAGAAAAATTTTGAAATTAACGTTATGGGTCCTGCCCTAATTATGAAACACTTTTTACCTCTATTAGATAAAGATCAAAAATCTATTTTTGCAACCCTGTCTGCCAAAGTTGGTTCTATTTCTGACAATCGATATGGTGGATGGTATTCATACCGCGCATCTAAAGCGGCATTAAATCAAATGATCAAGACAGCTTCTATTGAACTGAAAATGAAAAATAAAAAAGCAATCTGCGTTGCTATTCATCCAGGAACTGTAACCAGTAAGCTTTCTAAGCCATTTCAGAAAGATAATTTAAAAATTCAATCCAATGAAGAATCTGCAAAAAACATCACTGGGGTGATAGTAGGTTTAAAAGTGAGTAATTCTGGTTTATTTTTTGATTGGAACGGTAGTATAATTAGTTGGTAAGAGCATAATCTTAACCGAAAACAATAAATTATTTATGAATTTTTCAAACTTCTATGATCTCAGCTATTCTGACTTAAGTGATTTTATTTCTAGTAATTTTTCACTAGAGAAAAAAAAAACTAGCATGAGAACTAACCAAATTTGGAAATTTGTTTATAAAAAAGGATTAAGAGAAACATCTAAATTTTCCAACATATCTTCTGAGCTAAAATACAACATAGAAAAAAGTTTTAATTTTAACAGAACAAATATAGCAGAAAAAAAAATTTCAAAAGATGGAACTATTAAGTGGTTGCTAAAACTTTCAGACAATAATTTAGTAGAAACCGTTTTTATTCCTTCGGGAAAAAGAGGAACGCTGTGCGTTTCTTCACAAGTTGGGTGTACATTGAATTGTAAGTTTTGTCATACAGGAACTCAATTGATGGTTAAAAATTTAACTACACACGAAATTATTAATCAAATTCTTGTAGCTAAAGACGAGCTAAATGATTGGGGGTCTCAAAAAAAAATAACTAATATTGTTTATATGGGAATGGGAGAGCCTTTTTATAATTATGATAATGTTAAAAAGTCTATTTCTATTCTTAGAGAACGTAATGGGCTAGATTATTCAGCAAAAAAAATAACCGTTTCTACTGCAGGAATCTCAAATGAAATTATGAAAGCTGCCGATGAAATTGGAACATATCTTGCTCTTTCTCTACATGCACCAACAGATGAATTAAGAGAGAAAATTATGCCAATTAATAAAAAATTTAAAATTAAAGATTTAATTGAAAGCTGTTCTTATTATAGCAAAATTAATAAAGAAAAAATATTTTTAGAATATGTCTTGTTGAAGGATATTAACGATACCGATAGTTGTGCTCAACAATTGGTTAAACTAATGAGTAAATTTCCTAGCAAATTAAATCTCATAGAATTTAATGCGTGGCCCGGAGTTGGTTATGAGCCATCTGACAGTGAAACTGTTCAAAAGTTTTACGAAAAAATAAAAAAATCTGGACACATAGTAACATTGAGAAAGTCTAGAGGTGAAGATATACTTGGAGCCTGCGGTCAGCTTAAAACAGACAGCGAAAAAAAAAGAAAATCTCTTTAATCTCAAAATTAAATTTCTATTGCTTATTTTGACCAATAATTTGTCATAAATAAACAATAGCTTTGTGATCTATAAAGCGTATAACCCACCGTCCAATAGATAGAAAAAAATGACTAGCAAAGAAAAAGCAAAAAAACTAGAAAAAATAGTAAATATTAAAAAACGCATTTTAAAAGAGTCTTGTAATTTAAAAACAAATTACAAAACTACTTACAAAGATATAAAAAAATATTTTAAAATTTTTAATAAAGCTTTGTTTAAAGATGTGCTTAATCCTTTCAATGATATCCAAATAAAAAAGATGAATGGTTGTTGGGGTCAATGCGTGGAAGATTATTCTGTTAGAAAAGGTACAAGATTTTTTTGTTTAGAGATGCAACCAAATTATGAAAATAAAAAAGAATTTCTTACTACTCTTGGGCACGAGATGATTCATCTTTGGCAACAAACAGTCAAAAAAGATACAGGTAATCACAATTCTTTGTTTTATAGCTTTAGACCAAAATTTAAAAAATTTGGACTGAGTCTTTAACAATAATACTCTAATATTTTCATTTTTTTTAAAAACATGTTATCTAAAACCTATGCCAACCTTTGATGTAGTAAGCAAAGTGAGTTTTCAAGAACTGAATAACGCTTTATCTAATTGTTTAAGAGAAATAAACACTAGATATGATTTTAAAGGTTTAAATATAGCTATTGAATTTAAAGAAAAGGAGAAGCAAATTATTGTTTTAGCTCCTGATAATATGAAGTTAAATCAAATAAATGATCTGTTCATAAGCCATTTGGTTAGAAGAAAATTGGATCCAAGAATTGTAAAAATTAAAAATGTTGAGGATGCGACTGGAAATTCAAAGAGACAAACAAGTGAGTTACAAGAAGGTATAGATCAAGAAAGTGCAAAAAAGATTATAACACAAATAAAAGCCTCTAAAATGAAAGTACAAATAAAAATTCAAGGAGATGAATTGAGAGTGGATGGAAAAAAGAGAGATGACCTACAAGAAACTATGCAGGTTATTAATGGAATTGATATTGGTAGGCCTGTAGAGTTTGTAAATTTTAGAGACTAAAGATGAGTAAGCGTTATTCAGGAAAATCAGGAAAAGATAGAAGCCTTAACAAAAAACCAAAATTATCGAAAAAAACAAAAAAAAATTAAAGAAATAATATGAATCAGTTTATTGTTATAGAAGGAGATCATAAAGACCCAAATGACTTTGCTACTCTAGATAAGGGAACAGAAAATATTTATGGCCCTTTTGAAAATAAAGAAGAGGCTGATAATATGGCAAAACATCTAATACAGAAAAATATAGATAATTTTTACCACCGAGCTTGGGTGAGGCTTAAATAAAATAGTACCAAACATAAGCAACTATCACTGCTGGAATTGCACTGTATAGGGTTGCAAGAATTGCTGCTTTAGGTGCAATTGCTAATGCCGGAAATAAGGCGTCACCATCATTAGAGATTGAGTTTCCAATTTGTGCAGCTATTGGTATGTGACCACCCAAATACATTGTAGTAATCATAATTTGAGGTCCACATCCTGGTATAAAACCAATTAGTATTGCAATCAAAGGAACGAAGGGGCCCAAAATTTCTAGCTTTTCAAAAATTTTTCCCCCAGTAAATCCATTAATTATTTCAAAAGAAATAAAAGCAACTATAACCCAGACGGTTATAAAACATGTCATATCTACAACTTTTTTTGAACTTTTTTCTTTGTGAGAAGTAACTGCCATCTGTATGTCCGAAAGCGGGTTGCATAGCCACATTAAAAAGCAAAATAAAGCACCACAACAACTGAAAACTAAAACCAAATCAATGTTAAAGAGAATTAAGCTTGTAGATTTTCCAAAAGCATTGACTAGCCCTAAAATTACAGCAGGAGGAATTAACCATAACCAAGATTTATAAAAAAAAATTGGAATTTTATTTTCTGGAAATTCTCCAAATTCAATATCTTTATGAGATGAGCTTAAATTTGGGGAGATCTTATCTTCAAATAATAAAGCTGTGTATCCTGATAATATTCCTGTAACAAAAGTAACAGGAAGAATAATCAAGGCTGCTTTTGGATTCGAGGCTATTAATAAAAATGCAGCATCACCCATCGTACTGACTAGTGTTGCAATTACAGAACTAAATGAAACAACTCCTCTGACATAAAGTGTCATTACCATTATAGCGCCACCACAACCAGGTATTACACCCAAAAATGAAGCAATTAATATTTCGAATTTTTTGTTTTTAGTTATGAAAGATTGTAAATTGTATTTCTTAACCTCAAAATAATAGAAAACATAAATAGTTGCTGCAACAAAAGAAGTGACGGCTATAAAAGCATCGCTAGATGATTCTATAACCCAATCTCGAGTATTTGGATTTAAGGCCAAAAACATTAGTACTAAGAATAAAGCCAGTTTAGCTAATCTAAAATTTGGTAGATACCTTACTACTTTTAGAGCCAATTCAACCATTTAGTATTTATTTAAAAAGTTAGACATGGCTAAAATGTATAGCATAATCTAAATTAGTCAATACTAGCTTATATTTGTATTGTGTAATATATTGTTACCAATGGTTAAAAAATCTACTAGATATAGTGCTACCAACTATTTCCAAGAAAGCAGAAGGCAGAATAGTACAGAGATGCTGGAAGATTATGTGGAAGCAATACTTGAAATAACAACGAAAAATGGGGAAACAAGAAATTCTGACCTATCAAAATATTTTGGTGTTTCTCAAGCGACGGTAACCAAAAACTTAAAAAGATTAAATTCAAATAATTTAGTTAAAAGCCAGCCTTATAGATCCATTTTCTTAACAAACTCTGGCTTAAACTTAGCGAAGGTAAGCAAAAAAAGACATGAGATTGTTTATAATTTTTTAATAAAAATAGGTGTTTCAAAAAAAATTGCAGAACAAGATTCTGAAGGTATGGAACATCATGTAAGTCATGAAACACTTGTGTTAATGAAAAAAATTATAGAAAAAAAAATAAGATTTAATCAAATGGTTGCTATTTAAAAAAAACAATATAATTTTTAAAAAATATGTCCTTAGAATCAACCAGATACGCTAAAAAAATTGCCAGTGCTTTCAACAATGGCACCTTGATTGCTCCGCTTCCTGTTAAATTTACAAAAAAATCCAGTGAAGCAAATAAATTTAGGACAGAGTGTGAAAAATTAATTACATCTCCAATTATAGGTTTTAAAGCTGGTGGTACCGGAAAGCCTATGCTTAAAAAACTTGGAGAGAAAGAGCCCTTCTACGCAGCAATTTATAAAAAAAATTTATTAAAAAGCAATGGATCTGTAAAAATTAACAAATACACTTTGGGTATTGAACTAGAAGTTTTTTACCAAGTGAAGAAAAGTTTTTTTTCAAACTCAAAAAAAATTACTGAAAAAAATGTATCTTCTGTTGTAAGTCATATGGGTCCTTGTATTGAGGTGGTAGGCTATAGACAAAAAAAGAAAGGATTAACTTATTTGGGAGATTTAATTAGTGACTTTGGTGCAAATGTTAAATTTATCATAGGTAGAAAACAAAAATTTAAAAAACTAAAATTTAATAACTTAGCTACTAGTCTTTATAATAAAAAAAGTGGCCAGGTAGCAAATGGAAATACGAAGGCTGTTTACGATAGCCCATTAAAATCATTAATTTGGCTTTTAAACAAAATTAAAAAAAATAAAATCGATTTAAAGAAAGATTTTTTAGTTTTTACCGGGTCCACAGTGGGGGTTGTTCCCATTCAAAAAACAGGATTGTTTAAGGGAGAGATTAAATCTCTAGGTTCGGTGAAAACTAAAATTAAAAATTAACTAGCTTTTTTTAACTGGCGTTCTTTTTCAAACATTCTAGCCAATCTATCAATCATATAATCTGATGCTTCAAAAACATTTTTGGGCTTAAATAACTTAGTTTCAGCAAGATCTGTCTTATCTTCTAAGGTAATTTTTTTTCTTAATCTTTCTTTGGCATTTTCTCCTTCAATAAATAGTAAAATTAAATATTCATCTTCATTCACAGCATCTTCATTTTTTATAAAACATTCTCCATTTTCAGCGATATGATCTACAAATCGCAAAGGGGTTCTTCTTAAAGTCAAATATCTTTTGTTAATTTGAAAAACAATTGACTTCATATTTCTTGAATAACGCTCTAATTTGCTAACAACTTTTTGTTTTAATAGTTCCTCTGCTTTTTGAGCTTCGAGTATTTTTCTTGCCTCTTCTCTAGCCTCTTTTCTAACTTCAGCTTCTTTAAGTTTTTCTTCTCTCTTCCTTGCCTTAATTACCTGAAATTGCTCTCTAATCTTAGCCAACCTAGGATCTAAAGCTTTTAAGGAATCTCTTAAAACTTGAATTTTGTTTTTTTCTTCTCTTTTAATTTCTTTTAACTCTTCTTTGAGAAGGCGTTCTTTTAATTTTTCTTCTTTAATCCTATCTCTAATAGCAATCTTTTCTTCTAATATTTTTTGTTTTTCTTTGTCACGAAGCTCCTTGAGCTTTAATTTTTGAGCGGCTAGCTTAATTTTTTCTTTTTCTTTTCTATCTTTAGTTCGTAAAATTTCTTTTTCTCTTTTTTCTCTAGCTTTTATTTTTTGTAATTCTTTTTTTTCTTTAATTTTCCTCTTTTTTTCTAAAAAAATATTTCTTATTTTTATTTTTTTCTCTAAGATCTTTTGTTTCTCTTGTTCTTTTCTTTCTTTGATTTTGGCAATTCCTCGTTCTTTTTTTTTCTTAGCTTTTCTTTTTTCCAAATAATCTTCGATCTCATTAACTTTTTTGGCAACAAAATCTTTCAAGCCAAAAAGGCCAAAAATCGATAACTTAATTTTTTCTACAATAGGAAGGAGTTTTTTTTGTAATTTACTTGTAGATGATAGTTTATTCTTTTTAGGAAGAGTTTTCTTCTTTGTTTTAGTTTTTACTGATTTAGTATTCTTTTTAGAACGAATTGGTTTTGTTTTTTTAAGTTTAGAAACTTTAATCTTCTTCTTTTTAGGAAGAGTTTTCTTCTTTGTTTTAGTTTTTACTGATTTAGTATTCTTTTTAGAACGAATTGGTTTTGTTTTTTTTAGTTTAGAAACTTTAATCTTCTTCTTTTTAGGAAGAGTTTTCTTCTTTGTTTTAGTTTTTACTGATTTAGTATTCTTTTTAGAACGAATTGGTTTTGTTTTTTTTAGTTTAGAAACTTTAATCTTCTTCTTTTTAGGAAGAGTTTTCTTCTTTGTTTTAGTTTTTACTGATTTAGTATTCTTTTTAGAACGAATTGGTTTTGTTTTTTTAAGTTTAGAAACTTTAATCTTCTTCTTTTTAGGAAGAGTTTTCTTCTTTGTTTTAGTTTTGGATTTTAGTTTTGTTTTCACTGGGCCTCTTCAATTGCTTTTAGTATTGCTTCTGGTCGCTGAGCTCCTGATAGAAGAATTTTTTCGTTAAATATATAAAATGGCACCCCGGTAATCCCCATTTTTCTTCCAATTCCATCCATCTTGCTTACTTTGTTTATGTTCTCTGAAGATCGTAACTCTTTTTTTAAGATGTCTTCATCAATACCATGTTTTACTCCAACTTTTACCAAATTGTTCTCGTCGCCAATATCAATTCCTTTTTCAAAATAATCTGAAAAAATACTATAAACAACTTCTTTTTGAACTTTTTCTTTTCTAGCAAGGTCAATCAATATGTGGGAAGCTACTGTATTGGGAGTCTTTGTAATGCGGCTTAGCTTGAACTGTAGATTTTCTTTTTGGGCTTCTAGGACCATATTATCGTACATAGGCTTTGCATCTTCTAAACTTCCAAACTTTTTTTGCACATATTCTATCCTATTCATTCCCTGCTTGGGCATATCTGGATTCAATTGAAAAGGAACATAGATAATCTCAAAATCTTTATTTAGTTCTTGAATGGATGAAATTAACCTTTGGCTGCCAATAAAACACCAACCACATACCGTATCTATAAAAATTTGAATTTTCATTAAAAAATTTATTTAAACTCTTTTAATAAATTTTCCGCGCTTCTTGCAATTAAATTTGTATCACTATTAATGGCCACGTATGTGAATCCATCCGACACGTACTTTTTGGCATAGTCTTTTTTGGCAGTTAAAATACCGGCTGGCTTTTTACTTTTTTTACAATGCTCCAACCCCTCCATAATGAGTGACTGGACCTCATCGTCTTCAAATTGACCTATTTTACCAATTGATGCTGAGAGATCACTTGGCCCAAGAAAGATTCCATCTATTCCTTCAACCTCTGCAATTTTAGAAATATTCTTAATTGCCTTTTTGGTTTCACATTGAACCAAAACACAAATTTCATTGTCTGCTTTCGCATAGTAGTCAGTGACAGTTCCATATTTATTCATTCTAGCTGCTGACATCACACCTCTTATTCCTTTAGGTGGATACTTTGTAGCTTGTACGGCTGCGATGGCTTCTTTTTCATCTTCGATGTATGGAAATAAAATAGTCTGTGCTCCCATGTCTAAAACTCTTTTTACCATTACTGGTTCATTCCAAGGAACACGAACAATTGGTTCAGAAGAAAAACCTTGTATAATTTGAAGTTGGGAAAGTACTTCTTGTATATCGTTAGGAGAATGCTCCATATCTACAACTATCCAATCAAAACCTACTATCGATAAGATTTCTGAAACTGTATTACTAGATAAACAGCTCCATATACCAATCTGTTTTTCAAATTTTAAAATTTTTTGTTTAAAAATATTTTTTCTAATTTCCATAAAATGTAAATGTCTTGATGCTTGATTTAATAGCAAATATTTAAAATACTTTATAGAAAATAAGTAATTTATTTACCGAAGGCATGAGTTATATTAATAAGAAATGAAAACTCTAATAATTCAAACTCGTCCTGGCATAGGAGATTTGTGCGTATTTTTACCTGCAATTCATGAGATCTGTTTGCACAATGTTAATTCTAAAGTTGATTTATTAACTAAGGAAAGAACATGCGCTAAAGAAACATTAGAACATGATCCTTATATAAAAAATATTTTTTTTCTAGAAAATTTTCAAAAATCTAACTTAAATCTTATTAAATTTATAAAAAAAAATTTATATGAAAAAGTCTATATTTTTCATTATGGTATTAGATATCCACTAATCTGTAAATTAGCAGGTGTTAAAAATGTATATTTTTATGGATGGATAAAAAAAAATGAAAATATTGTAGAAAGATCAAAAGCATCGTGTGCAAAGTGGCTAGACAATCAAAACTTAAATTTTTCTTACAAGATATATAGAAAAAATATAATGCCTAGTAACAATGATACTATTATTCTTGGAGTTGGGGGAAGTGGTCCTACAAAAAAATGGTCTACTGATTATTTTGCAAAACTAATTGAAGAAATAACTAAAATAAAAAAATACACTTTTTTAATAGCTGGTGGAATCGATGAGCAAACAGTGGCAGCTCAATTAAAAAAAAAATTCTCAGATATTAAAATCATCTCACTTTGTGAAAAAAGCATAAAAGAATCTATTAATTTGATAGATGGGTCTAAAATTTACATAGGAAATGACACTGGCTTTATGCATTTATGTGCAGGGCTTGGCATTTCATCCTACGGTCTCTTTGGTGATACTCCCGCAAATTATAGTGATTACTCAAACAAAATTATTCCCATCACGCCACGAGGTATAAAGCTTGTTGGTCATGGAACAATGGGTATGAACAAAATATATCCTGAAGACGCATTAGAAAAAGTCAAAGAAATTATTTAAAGAATTTTTTTAAATTCTGAATTACTTTCTCTGAATCTTTGCCTAATATAGATTTTAACTTTTCACTCCCTAACAGCTTATTTATTTTTTTTTCAAACTGCTGCTTGATATTTCCTACAATTACTTCGTTATTAATCTTAACAGCGATATTGGTAGTAATCGCAGAAATCACATCCTTGAAATGATTTGAATTTTTAGTATTTCCCACATTCGTAAAAATCATTTTATCTAAAATAATATTTTTTTTAAATTTTAAATCTTTTGCTAATACAGAGATGTTTATTTTTGGTATAATTAATCTATCAATTACAAAATCAATACTTTTTCTATTTTTGTTTAACTCATTATTACCAGATAAAATTTGCTTCGTGGGTTTTGATTTTTCAACGATAGAATTCTTATTGGGACTCTTATTTAAAAAACCTTCCAGTAAATAAAAACTGTCCACGATTTTTCCATTTTGGACAATGACATCGTAATTTAAATTTATATTTTCAAACGATATTTTACTAAAATTTATTATGCCAGAGGTAAGCATATCTAATTTTAGTTTACCTTCTATAGATGAAATAGTTGCCAAATTTTCTCGAGAAAATATTGGACTATTTTTTATTTGAATATTTTTTATTTGAATAGAGCCTTTCAAAAAATTAGTATTTATTTTTCCTAGAGAAACTTCTCTGCCGGTATCAACTGATAATCTTTCTGAGATTATTGATTTTGCTATGGGATCAAAAAAAAATTTAAGAAAAATGAGTATGGCGAAAATTAATATTGATAAATATATAAGAAATTTTTTCATATTAATGAGCTCAATACGTATATTAAAAAAACAGATGTTACTAAGATTATAAACCCTATAAGTTTGTTTTTGATAAAAAAATAATTAAATGTTTCTATTATAAAGCTCATGCTAACTATATTCTTTTAATAAGATATCTCTTGCGTTGTTTATTTTACTAGCTAAATAATGATTACCACTTTTGTCTGGGTGTAAACTTTGTATCAAATCTTTATGTGCTTTAATGATATCATCCTTATTGCAACCTGGCTTGACTCCCAAAACCTGAAAGGCTTCCTCTTTACTAATGCCAGAAGAATTACTTCCTTGTGACTTTTGATAAAAAGATGGGCCTTGCTTTTTTGCAGAAGATAAAAGTTTAAATAAGTAAACAATATTAAAAACATTAAACACTTTTTTTTTTAAAGCTCCAAGTATTAAGGCAAAAAACGGGAGTGATAGCAAATACCTTCCCACAAAAAACAAAACAATAATAGCTAAGATCGATATACCAATGGTGGAAAATCTAAAAAAAGTAGAAAATGCTTTGGACTCAACATTGGCCATCAACCATAAAAAGCCGTATACAGTTAAAAAAATAACAATACCTAAAAATAAAAAATTCATAAATGAAGAATACCACACCCAAACTTCGCAAGGAAACAAAAGTCATTAAAATTCATAGCGACGAATTAAACGATGATTATGCTTGGATTAAACAAGATAATTGGCAAGAAGTTTTGCAAAAACCTCAGGTTTTAAATTCTGAAGTGCTAAATTATTTAAATGAAGAAAATAAATTCACTGACAGTCAACTAGAAGACCAAATAACTCTCAAACAAACAATTTTTAAAGAACTAAAAGGAAGAATTAAAGACAAGGATTCGTCTGTTCCTATTAAAGACGGAAATTTTTCTTACTTTATGGAATATGCCGAAGGATCTGAGTACCCATGTTACAAAAGATCAAACCTTGGTAAAACTGACGTCATTTTTGATGCTCAAAAAAGATCCATTGGTCAAAAATTTTTTAATATAGCCTCTATTAGTCATAGCCATGACCATCGATATATTGCCTACAATATTGATAAAAACGGAAGTGAAAATTACCTACTTTCTGTAGAAGATCTTGTAGAAGGAAAAATTATTACTAAAGACATACCAGATACTACAGGGGAGATTGTTTGGGATACGAACAATCAATTCATTTATTATATTGGGCTAGATAATAATCAAAGACCTAATAAAATTTTTCAACATAAAATTGGTGAAAATTATAAAAAAGATATCTTAATTTTTGAAGAAAAAGATTCTGCTTTTTTTTGTTCTGTGTCTATTTCCCAAAGTAAAAAATATTTACTCATTAGAACTGCAGATCATCAAACCAGTGAATACTATACCAAAGATCTATCTCAAATAAATGCTTCTATTAAATTATTTTCTAAAAGAGTTAAAAAAGAAGAATATGAAATAGATCATCGTGAAGGTCATTTTTACATTTTAACCAATTACAATGAGTGTAAAAATTTTAAAATCATGGTTTGTGAAGAGACTTGTTTTTCCAAGGAAAATTGGAAAGAGTTTATTTTATACAAAAAAAATATTTTAATTTTAGATTTTTTAATTCTTAAAAAGTGGATTATATACCTTCAGCGTTTTGATGGCTTAAATCAAATTGTTATTCGAAATTTAGATGATGACGAAGAACATACTATCCATTTTGATGAAAAAGCTTATGAGCTTGATCTTTCGGATCAATATGAGTTTGATACTGACTGGATAAGATTCTCTTTTTCATCACCTATTACGCCAAAATCTATTTTTGATTATAACTGCAAAACCAAAGAGAAAGTTTTAAAAAAAACTCAAGAAATACCATCAGGATTTGATTCTAATTTGTATACTTGTGAAAGATTTTTCTGCGAATCTCATGATGGAGCTGAGGTTCCCATCACCGTTTTTTATAAAAAAGATTTGAAGTTAGATGGATCCAACCCTTTGCTACTTTATGGATATGGAAGTTATGGAATTACAATTCCAGATTCTTTTTCTAACAGTAGATTTTCTTTGATTGATAGAGGTTTTATATACGCAATAGCCCACGTAAGAGGTGGAAGAGAGAAAGGCCAAGAATGGTATGAAGAAGGAAAGTTGCTTAAGAAAAAAAACACTTTTTTAGATTTTATTGCTTGTGCGGAATCGCTTTGCAAAAAAAAATATACTGCTCCAAAAAAAATTATTGCCCAAGGTGGTTCTGCGGGAGGATTACTAATGGGTTATATAGCCAATGAAAGGCCTGATCTTTTTTTAGGAATTGTTGCACAAGTACCCTTTGTAGATATTTGCAACACCATGCTAGATGAGGATTTACCTTTAACTGTTACTGAAATTCCAGAATGGGGGGACTTAAAAAATAACAAAGAAGCCTTTAAATATATAAGAAGCTACTCACCTTATGATAATGTAAAAAAACAAGAGTATCCCCATATGTTAATCACCGGTGGTGTAACCGATCCTAGGGTTACTTATTGGGAAATGACTAAATGGACTGCTAAAATTAGAGATTACAAAAAAGATAACAACCTATTACTCCTTAAAATGAATATGGATGCAGGTCATAGTGGAGCTAGTGGTAGGTACGATTATTTAAATGAAATTGCTTTGGATTATATCTTTTGCTTAAAAATAACTTCTCAATAATAATTTAATTATTTTTTTTAATTTTTTTTCTATCTTATCCCAAAATAGTTCTTCGATCTTAATATTGTTGAGCTGATTAATCTCCTGAATTCCTGTGGGCGAAGTTACATTAATTTCAGTTAAATAATTTCCGATTGTATCGATCCCTACAAAAAACAGACCTTTCTTTTTCAAAAAAGGTTTAAGTAAATTGCATATTTTTTTGTCACGAAATACTAAATTAGTTTTTTTGGCTGAACCACCCGCATGAAAATTAGCTTTAATACTATTCTTAGCTGGTATGCGAGCAACGGATCCTACATATTCACCATCAATCAAAATAATCCTTCTGTCTCCTAAGCTTATTTCTTTAATAAATTTTTGAACAATAATGGGCAATTTATATTTCTTTAGCAAATTATTTACTAATTTTTTGTTTCTAGCTTTGTTTGAATCAATTTTTTCAATACCCTCTCCTCCATTTCCATAAAGTGGTTTTATAATTGAAATTTTATTTTTTTTATTAAATTGCAAAATTTCCTGAAGATCACCCGAAACTAAAGTGGGAGGTATAATTTTGTCAAAGTCAAACATGGATAGCTTTTCAGGATAGTCGCGGATATGTTTTGGATTGTTAATAACTAATACTTTGTCTGATAGCTTTTCTAATAAATAAGTTGCTGTAATATAATTCATATTAAATGGAGGGTCCTGCCTAACTAAAACAACGTCCATTAAATTTAAGTTCATTTTTTTTATTTTTTTTAAACTAAAAAATTTAGTTTTATTTGAGCTTAAAGTAAAAAAATTACCTTTAGCGTTCACTTTATTGTTTTCTAAGGAAAGATTATTGGGGGAATAACAAAATAATTTATGTCCTCTTTTTTGAGCTTCTAATGCTAGGCTATAAGTGCTGTCTCCCTTGGGATTAATTGTGCTCCAAGGATCCATTTGTATGGCAATATTAAAAAGCTTCTTCATCAAATAAAATGTTTATATTTTCTTTCCAGCTAGAGTTATATTTCTCTATTAGCATGGTGGCAGGTGTTTTTCTTGATTTAATCATTTCCTGTATTTCGTTTAAAAAAATAGATTCATCTTTATTGGACCTGTTTTTAATTCCCCTTCTAACCAGCCCTTGCTTAGATATTTCAATAAATTTATTAGCATGCTCAAAAATGGGTTCGTTTCGCATATTGGTATTCAGACCGTTTTTAGCTGCTTCTAAATAAGCATTGTTTACCTCCTCAAATTTCCAGTCTTTGGTTAAATCATGAGCGTGATTTAGTGACTCTTCGTCATAGAGAAGCCCGGTCCAAAAGGCAGGTATAGAACAAAGTCCCGACCAAGAACATGAATCTGCAGACCTAATCTCCATATATGTTTTTATACGAATTTCATGAAAAATAGTGGAAATATGAGCTTCCCAATCTTTGAGGTCTGGCTTAATATTTGGTATTTTCTTTAAATCACCTGTTAAAAAATTTCTGAAGCTTTCACCGCTCGCATCTAATATTTTGTTATTTCTTGTGACAAAATACATAGGAACATCCAAAGCAAAATCTACATATTTTTCAAAACTGTTTTCATCGCTCATAAAAAAATCAATTAGTCCTGATCTGTCCGAATCTGTATTTTGCCAAATAAAGGAGCGGTAGGATAAGTAATTGTTTAATTTCGATTCCGTAAAAGGAGAGTTGGAAAAGATAGAGAGTGCGATAGGAATTAAGCAGGTAGCAACTCTTGTTTTTATTTTGTAATCCTCTTCATTTTTATAATCTAAATTAATTTGAGTTCCACAAGTACGATGCATCATATCAAGCCCATGTGTACCTCTTGTTGGCATGTAGTTACGCATAATATCGTAACGTTTTTTTGGTAATTTAGATATTTCATTAAAAGTAGCATTGGGATTAAAACCATTTCCTACCAGACCAATATTGAGCTTTTTACAAACCTCCACCATTTCATCTAGGTATTCATTTACTTCTTTGCAGGTCTCATGGACGTTATCAAGCGGCTCTCCAGAAAGTTCTATTTGTAGTCCCGGCTCTAATGTTATGCTTTTGTTATTTTTTTTTAAACCGACAACACTTTTCTCATCGTGAATAGGAATCCAGCCATTTTGTTCTAATAATTCAAATATTTTTTCTATACTTTGCGGTCCCTGATATCCAATAGGCTTTTTAGTTTTTATATTAAATAAAAATTTTTCATGCTCGGTTCCTATTTTTAAACCAGAGGCTTTGGAGCCATCTTTAAAAAAATTAATTAACTGCTCCTTGTCAACAATGAGCGAATTTGTGTCTATTTGCATATTTAATTATACTGTATTTTTTGATTGTTAATGGATATTAATAATTCTACAAGAGTGTTCATTATACAAGACTGGTTATGACTAATATGGAAAAAAATGAAGGTATAATTCCCAATTCACTAAATGAGCACTGGATGCCATTTTCTGCAAACAGAGAATTTAAAGAAAATCCAAGATTAATTGTTGGTGCTCAAGGAGTTTACTTAAAAGATCATTTAGGAAGATCGCAAATTGATGCTAGTTCTGGCCTATATTGCAACCCGCTTGGTCATGGAAGAAAAGAGATTATTAATGCCGTTACCAAACAACTGGAGAAATTAGATTATTGTCAGCCATTTCACCAGGGCTTTGGTGGCTCATTTGAACTTGCAACTAAAATTGCCAGCCAAACTCCTGATGGTTTAAATAAAATTTTTTATACGATTTGTGGTTCTACTGCTGTAGAGAGCGCTATCAAGATTGCTTTTACTTATCATAGATTAAATGGAAACGAAAAACGCTATCGTTTTGTTGGTAGAGAAAAAGGTTATCATGGAATGAATATTGGGGCGATGTCGGTGGGTGGTATGCCGAATAATATTAAAGGCTATGATAATATTATGATGCCTGGAGTTTTGCGTATGAGACACACTCAGTTGTCTGATCATAAGTTTGTAGAAGGTCAGCCAGATACTGGAATAGAGCTAGCAAACGATCTTGAAAAATTTGTAAAAGAGCATGGGGAAGATAGTATTGCAGCATGCATAGTAGAGCCGATTTCAGGATCGGTTGGCATTATAGTTCCTCCAAAAGGATATTTAAAAAGACTAAGAGAAATTTGTGATCAATATAAAATAATTTTAATTTTTGATGAAGTGGTAACTGGCTGGGCTAGAACAGGCTCTATGTTTGCATCTGAAGAATTTGATGTCACTCCCGATATAATGACTTTAGCCAAAGCAACTACTAATGGGATTATGCCCATGGGTGTGGTTGTAGTTAAAGACGAAATATACAACTCAATTGTTGATAAAGCGCCCAAAGATACCATAGAACTTTTCCATGGATACACTTACTCCGCTATACCTGCCGCTGTCGCTGCTGGTTTGGCTGTACAAGATATTTTTGAAAAAGAAAATATTCTTAAAAGAGTTCAAGATTTAATTCCTTATTTTTTAAAAAGCTTATTTTCTCTTAAAGACTTAGAAGGAGTAGAAAATATTAGAGGCTATGGATTGCTGGGTGCTATTGACTTAAAAAATAAAGGACATGTTGCTGGAGCTGGATTTGAATGTTTTAAAATTTGTTATGAAAATGGAATTAATTTAAAGTCTACTGGAGACACATTAATTTTAGCACCTCCATTTATTTGCGAAAAGAAACATATCGACGAAATTATGGATAAACTTAAAAAGGCTATCTCTATTTATAATCAAAAATAATATTAAGAATTAATTGGTGCAACCCGAACAATGGGCTTTTCATCAATAGGCAAATGTACTAAACCTGCAAAAACCGAAAGTAATATTGATAAATACCAAGCATAATTATAACTTCCAAACTGATCATAAAAATACCCACCAAGATATGCTCCTAGAAAAGATCCCATCTGATGACTAAAAAAAACAATTCCAAATAAAGTGGTTAAGTATTTAGTTCCAAAAATTTGAGCTACAATTCCATTGGTAGGTGGAATAGTTGCTAACCACAAAAGTCCAAAAATAACTCCAAATCCAAGTGCCACATAAATAGAAGATGGAAATAATAAAAATAGAATAAGTGCAATTGCTCTTAAAAAATAAAGCCAACTTAGAAGAATTTTTTTACTATACTTGGAAGAGAGGTATCCCATAGTTAATGTACCAAAAATATTAAATACTCCTATTAAGGAAAGAATTGCTGCGGCAGTCCAGTCTGGCAAGCCCGTTTCTTCTATATAGCCAGGCATGTGCGTTGCCACTAAAGTAATTTGAAAACCACAAACAAAAAAGCCAGCTGTTAATAATTGATAGCCTTTATGTTGGAAAGCTTCCTGTACAGCTTTAGGTGCAGTCTGATCTCTGGTAAATTGATTATTAGTTTCATCTACATATTCTTTTTTTAATAGAAATAGTGAGCAAAAAAGTCCAAAAATAAGAAGATAAATGTAATATTCCAAAGTGAGTTGCCAACCAAATGTATCATTGGAAAACTTTGCAAACATAGGCAGTAAAAAAAAACCGATTGAAGCTGAGGCTGTAACTAAGCCGGTAGCTATAGTTCTATTTTTATTTGAAAAAAATTTTCCTACAGCTGAAATAGGAACAGACATTGCAGTTCCCCCTAATGCAATTCCAACTAAGATTCCCAAACTAGTTTGGAACTCAAAAACATTTTTTGGTCCTTGAACCAACAAGTAGACACCAAAAATATAAATTAGGAAAGCAAAAGCAACTACTTTGCTTGGTCCAAACCTATCAGCTAGGAAACCAAAAACAGGCGCGAGGGTTCCCCAAAAAACCATTTGAACAGCAATAGCCAAACCAAACTGTGTTCTAGTAAATCCTAAATCTGTCTCAAAAAAACTATAGAACAAACCCCATGTTTGTCTTATTCCCATTGAAATGAAAACAACTAGCGACGCAGCCACTAAAATAATTATTGCTTTTTTGTTTTCAAAAAAATTTTTGTCCATTAAGAAACTATGCAATTTATAATAGAAATATTCAAATGAATTTTACTTTTTTCAACCTAAGGTTTTATGATTTGAGGTAAAGTTTAAAATTTAAATAAATTCCCCGTAGAATCAGATTATAGCTTTTTTAAATAAGGGAGATCAAATGTTAGAAAAATATTTTAATTACAAACAACACAAGACAGACTTTAAAACAGAAGTAACCGCCGGGTTTACAACTTTTTTAACCATGGCTTATATTATGTTTTTAAATCCATTAATTTTATCAGACGGTGGTTTTGATTTTGGTGGAGTATTTACAGCAACTATTTTAGCTGCAGCTTTAGCTTGTTTCATCATGGGCTTTTACGGAAAAACTTGGCCCATTGGACTGGCGCCAGGAATGGGACTGAATGCATTCATTGCATTTGGAGTGTGTAAAGGCATGGGCTATTCACCTGCAGAAGCGTTAGGTGCTGTGTTCGTAGCGGGTATGGTTTTCTTAATCATATCACTTACACCTTTAAGAGCTTGGATCATTAATTCCATACCAAGAAGTTTGAAGTTAGGAATTGGTGCGGGTATTGGATTGTTCTTAGCTATCATTGGATTTGAAATCATGGGAGTGACTGCAGATCATCCTGTAACTTTAGTAACACTTGGAAACTTAAAAAGCCCTATCGTTTTACTTGGATGCTTTGCGTTTGTATCTATGATTATTTTAGAAAAACTAAAAGTGAAAGGAAATATCATTATCGGTATTTTGGTCTTTAGTATCATTGCTTGGGTTTCTGGAATTGCAAAGTTTAATGGTGTGGTCGGAGCTATTCCGCCAATGACACATTTAATGACTTTTGATCTGAGCGCAGCATTATCTGCAAGCATGATCACTGTTGTGTTTACACTATTCTTTGTAGATTTTTTCGATACTGCAGGTACGCTTACATCAGTTGCAAATGTAGCTGGCAAAGTTGACTCTAAAGGAAACGTAAAAGATATTGAGAGAGCAATGCTTTCAGACAGTGTTGGTACTGTTGCTGGATCTATGCTTGGTACATCGAATGTAACGAGCTACGTTGAATCGGGAGCTGGGGTAAAAGAAGGCGGAAAGACAGGAATGACTTCTATAGTTATAGGAGTTTGTTTTTTGCTATGCTTATTCTTTGCACCACTAGCAACATCCCTTCCTAAAGAAATCGATGGCGCAGCTTTAGTCTATGTTTCTATTCTGTTTGTGAGAAACATTGTGAACATAGAATGGGATGACATAGGAGAGTCTGCACCTGCTGTTATCGCAATGATTGCCATGCCACTAACATATAGTATTAGCACTGGAATGGCTTTGGCCTTTATTTCTTATGCTTTAATTAAGTTAGGAAGTGGAAAAGTTAAAGGGGTATCACCAGCAATTTGGTTAATAGCAATACTTGGAACTATCAGTATCGCTATATAAATTTTAAGGGGCTGCTCTTTGGGGTGGCCCCTTTATTTCTTAAGACTTGGAATGAATCTTCTTAATTTCTTCAATAGATAAGAGTTCATAATTTTCAAAAGGCTGAACAATCCAAGGATTATCATCTAATTTATTTGCACAGTAATCAGGTTCATACGTAGAGTGTAATTTTTTCCAAAGGACTGCTGTTCTAATTTCTTTAATATCATCTTTGATCGCTGGGTATTTTTCTAACCAAGCAATACTTTGTTTTAAAGTTACTCCTGTATCTGAGAGATCATCACATAATAATATATTCCCACCCATAGAATGAACGGTTGAACTCATCTCTCTAGAAAAAATAATTTGTCCCTGCTTATCTTCCAAATCTTCTCCACTATAAGATTCTACTGCTAGATAGGCACACTTGATTTTAAAAATTCTACTTAAAACATCAATGATTGGAGCTCCACCCCTCATTATTCCTATTAATAAATCTGGTTTAAATCCACTGTCATGCACTTGAATTGCAAGTTTTTCTACGGTGTGATTATAATCGTCCCAATTAACTAAAAGTTTTTTTACCATAAATAATTTTAACTTAGAAAAAGGAGTATTTACATGAAAGGATATTGGATCGCAATTTATAAAAAAATAGAAAACCAGGAAAACCTTGGGGATTACGGAAAAAATGCAACTAAAGCTATTATAGATCATGGTGGAAAACCTTTGGTACGAGGTGGCAAATACAAAACCTTAGAGGGAAATAACATTCCTCGAACCGTAATATGGGAGTTTCCTAATTATGATTCTGCCATTACTTGCTACAATTCTAAAGAATATCAAGATGCATGGTCTCTTGCAAAAGATACAACAGAAAGAGATTTAGAAATTGTTGAGGGAGTCTAGTATTTAACGGGGACTGGATCAATGCTTCTCCACATATACCAAGTGGCAACAGTTGCATAAGGAGACCATAATTTTTTAAGCTCTTCTATTTTTTTTTGAGGCGGGGGGTATGCTGTTTTGTAGTTTTTAGATATTGCTTTGAGCAAACCAATATCTTGAACTGGATAAATATCTGGGCGCAATTGATTAAAAAACAAAAACATTTCAGCTGTCCAACGTCCAATTCCCTTCACTTCGCTTAGGTATTTAATAGCCTCTTCATCATCCATTTCTTTTAACTTCTTAATATCAATACTTTTATCATCAAATTTTTTAGCCAAAATTTTAAGATATTCAATTTTTTGTCGTGATAGCCCACAGCTAGACAATTGAGATTTGGAGAGGTTTAAAATATTTTTAGGAATTATTTTTTTTGCTTTATGAGAGAATTTTTTCCACACAGAATCTGCAGACTGTACAGATATCTGTTGACCAATAATGGATCTGCAAAGGGAAAAGAAAGGATCGTTCCTAGAAACCAAAGATCCACTATGCGTAGCAATAATTTTTTTAATTACTTTGTCTTTTTTAGATAAAGTTTTTTTGGCCAAACTCCAATATTTGGGTTTTTTCATTATACTTGCCTAGTAATAATTGTTTTTTTATTTTTGATCTCTTCTCTTTTAAAAATAATGAAAGAGCTTGCAATAATAAGTGCTGCGCCTAAATAAGTTGTAAAATAAGGAATCTCATCAAAAATAAGCACTCCGGCAAAAGTTGCTATGATCAAGCTAAGGTACTTAATCGGAGTAACTGCTGAAATGGAGCCTTTACGTAAAGACATTGTTAAAAAAATATTTCCAGCAGAACCTGCAATTCCAATTAAAATAAGGGGTACAAAATCACGTGCAGTAGGCATTTTAAATTCAAAAAATAATGAGATAGATCCACAAAAAATTACAGCCAAAGTAAAGAAGGTTGCAATTAAATAATCAGGTTCTGTTTTTGATAGTTTTTTAATTAGAATGGCTATGATTCCGAAGAACAAACAAAACATTAAAGGGAAAAGAGAATATATTGTAAATAATTCCGTTCCTGGTTTTAAAATAATTACAACACCAGCTAGACCAATAATAATGGCTACCCATCTAAATACTTTAATTACTTCTTTAAGTATAATCATCGAAAAAATAGTTGCAAAAACTGGGGCTGCAAAGGTAATAGTTATGGCTTCTGCAATAGGTAAATATTTAACTGCTAAAAAAATCCATAACATTCCAAAGGTTCCTATAAAAGCTCTAGCCAAATGCAGTTTTAACTTTTTAGTTTGAAAAAGATTTTTATATCTCTCTCTTGGAATAATAAAAAAAATAGGAATGAGTCCAAAAAGACCTCTAAAAAAAACGATTTCTCCAGTGGGATAGCTAGCGGACATGATCTTTACTAAAATATCCATGATCGAAAAGCTTACGGCACTAATAGCCATATATACCGCGCCTATTTGATTTGAAGACAACATTGAAATTTATTTTACCATAATTAAAGATCTTAGTATAAGTTTTTCAGAATGAATAAAATCATTTTAGCAGCAGGTTGTTTTTGGGGAATACAAGAAATTTTTGATTCTACACCTGGGGTTATAAAAACAAAAGCTGGTTATACTGGTGGAAATGTTGAACATCCCACATATGAAATGATCTGCTCTGGAACAACTAATCATGCAGAAGCAGTTGAAATCGAATTTGATTCAAAGGTCATATCTTATAAACAATTGTTAAAAATTTTTTGGGCCATACACGATCCAACTACTCTAAATAAACAAGGACCTGATATTGGGACTCAGTATCGTTCAGCAATATTTTATCTTAATGATCCTCAAAGATTAGATGCAGAAGAATCTAAGTCTGAGATAAATACGAAACAGTACAATGGAAGAGTAGTCACAGAAATTACTAAGCATTCTATATTTTATACTGCAGAAGAATATCACCAATACTATAATAAAAAAATAAAAGAAAAATATGGGATTAGTTAATACTGATTGGTTGAGGAAAAACCTACTGAGTGATAATATTAAAATTTTGGATTGTTCTTGGCACATGCCTAATAGTAAAAGATCTGGAAAGTTGGAGTTTGAAGCATGCCACATTCCTGGATCTATATTTTTTGACATTGACGAGTTCTCCGATAAAGAAAGCTCTTTTCCCCATACAGTTTTGCCTGATGATAAGTTTTCACAAATGATTTCTAATTTGGGAATTTCCAATCAAGATCATATTATTGTGTATGATGCCCTTGGTATTTTTAGCTCCCCAAGAGTTTGGTGGATGTTTAATTATTATGGACATAATCAAATTTCAATTTTAGATGGTGGTCTAATAAAATGGTGTAAAGAAAAAAAAGAGGTAGAATCAGGAAAGAGCAAAAAATATTCAAAAACAAATTTTAAAGTTAATAAAAATCATTCCTTATTAAAAACGTATGAAGATATCAAAAAAAATATTTCTAATAATTCTTTTCAAATTTTGGATGCGAGAAATAAAGGTAGGTTTGAAGGCATAGATGCTGAACCAAGAAAAAATCTACGGAGTGGCTCTATTACAAATAGTATTAATCTACCTTGGAATGAATGTATTGATCCCGATTCAAAATGTTTTTTAGAAAAACTGGCCTTAGAACAAAAGTTCAAATCCTTAAAAATTAATGACAGCCAACCAATAGTTTTCTCTTGCGGGTCGGGTATATCTGCATGCGTTATAGGAAAAGCATTTAATATCATTAATAACAAACCAGTTAATATTTATGATGGTTCATGGACAGAATGGGCTACAAAAGAAGGTCTACTATCCTAAAAAAACTCAGTTTTACGTGGTATTATCACGATTACAAAGTCTTGGTTTCAGTGATAATTAGATCAAAAAAATTTAATAAAGAAAAATTGTAAATGAAAGTACAAAAAAAAATTATACTATTTTTAAGTATTATTACATTCCTGATTGTCTCTGTAATTGCTGGAAGAGCATTTATTGGAAAAAAAATTCAAGCAAAAATCGCGCAAGCAAAAAGAGCTCCTGTCGGAGTTATTGCAACAAAAGTTTCGTACTTTTCATTTTATGATCAGATTGATACTTTTGGTACCGCTATTGCCAATCAATCTTTTTCAATAAGAATAAAAAAAGACAATCTAGTAAGTTCTATCGATTTTGATAAATATCTGTTTGTAAAAAAAGGAACAGAAATTGCAAGGCTTACTAATGAGCAATCCATCATCGCACCTTTTTCAGGTAGAGTAGGAAAAAGAGAAATTACTCCTGGAATTTTAGGCGGTGAAAATTCTATTATCGCCAATCTTGATGACATTAAAATTTTAAAAGTAGATGTTAAACTTCCTGAGAATTATGTTTCAGTAATTAAGCAAGGGTTAAAAGTTCTAGTAAAAACAGATGCCTATAAAGAAAAGTTTGAAGGCACTATAAGCTCTGTTAGCTCGAGGGTAGACCCAACTACTAGATCTATTCTAGTTCAAGCAAAGATTAATAATTCAGATGAGAAATTAATACCAGGCATGCTGTTAAATCTTAAAGTTGTTTTTAGTGAAAAGCAGTCTTTATCTGTTCCTGAAGAAGCTCTGCTAATCCAGGGGAAAGAAAAATTTATTTATAAGATTGTTGATAATGTGATTCAAAAAACAAAAGTAGAAATTGGTAGGAGAAATGAAGGGAAGATAGAAATTCTTTCTGGATTAGAAGAAAATGAAATTGTTTTAGCAGAAGGCACTAATAAAGTTAGACCCAAAAGAAAAGTAAAAATCTCACAAACAATAAAATAGTATGTTTTTAACAGATCTTTCTATTAAACGTCCTGTATTTGCAACAGTGCTTAGTTTGGTTTTGGTTCTATTTGGTATTGTTACTTTTAATAAAATTCCTTTAAGAGAGCTTCCGGATGTGGAGACTGCAAAGGTATCCATTCGAGTAGATTACAGTGGAGCTTCTGCCTCTATCGTTGATTCTCAAATTACTCAAAAAATTGAGGATCGAGTTGGTGGAACTCCTGGAGTAGTTACAGTTGATTCAAAGAGTCAGGATGGAAGATCCACTATTAATTTAGAATTTGATTTAGGAATTGATCTAGATACTGCAACAAATGATGTAAGGGAAAGAATAGCAAGAATTGTGGACGATATTCCCGATCAAGCCGAACCACCCCAAATTTTCAAAGCTTCCGCTGCAAGAACAACCACTATGTGGCTCTCTTTTTCGAGTGCAGTTATGTCTGATTTGGAACTAACAGATTATGCCAATAGATATCTAAAAGACGCTTTTTCTAACGTTCCAGGAGTCGGACAGATTAGATTAGGTGGAGAAAGAGAATTGTCTCTTAGAATTTGGCTAGATCCAACAGCAATGGCTGCTCGGAATATTACTGTTCAGGAACTTGAAAGCACTCTTAGAAAACAAAATGTGGAATTCCCTGCTGGAAAGATTGAATCCAAGAGTATGGATTTAATTATTAAGGTAGAAAAAGCTTATGTAAAAATTGAAGATTATCAGAACCTTGTTCTCAAGAGAAATAGTGATGGGTCTTTGGTTAAGTTGAGAGATGTTGCCAAGTTAGAATTTGGAGCTTTAAATACTAGTACCCTTTTTAAAGGAAATGGAAGACAAATTGTGGGGCTGGGTATTTATCAACAATCTACAGCAAACACTATTGAAGTCGCGAAACTAGTAAAAGAAAAAATAAAAGAGATTGCTCCTTCTTTACCTGAGGGTTCAAGTTTGGAAGTATCTTTTGATAGATCCACTTATATTGGAGAGGCTATTAAAGAAGTTTATAAAACAATTATTATTGCTGTTATTCTAGTAATTATAATAATTTTTTTATTTCTTGGAAATTTAACTGCAGTAATTATACCTGCTGTTGCCATTCCTGTGTGTCTTATCTCAACTTTTCTAGCGATTTATTTAGCTGGATTTAGTATTAATTTGTTTACTCTAATGGCAATTGTCATCTCTATAGGAATAGTGGTGGATGATGCAATTGTGATGGGGGAAAATATTTATAGAAGAATGGAAGGGGGAGAAACCTCCCTAATTGCTGCCTACAAAGGTTCTAAGCAAGTAGCATTTGCTATAATAGCAACAACGTTAGTTTTGGTTTCAGTTTTTCTTCCTTTAATTTTTATTAAAGGATTGATCGGAAGGTTATTTTTAGAAATGGCTATTACTATGTCTTTTGCAGTTATTATTTCAAGTTTTGTCGCCTTGAGTCTCTCCCCTATGATTGGATCAAAATATTTAAAAATAAAAAAAATAAACCTAAAATTACTGAAAAATTTAATGCTTACTTTAGAAAGTTTGAAGCTTTTTATTCTGAAACATTAGAATACGTTCTACAAAGAAAAAAAAGTATTATTATTTTTCTAATTTTTGTACTATGTGCCAATTTTCTTTTATTTACTATTTCCAAAAAAGAATTACTTCCAAAAGAAGATAGGGGTGTTTTCTTTGTAATTATTAAAGCTGCTCAAGGATCGGGATTTAATTTTACCTCCAAAAAAGTTGAGCAAATTGAAGAAAAGTTTTTACCTAAGGTTGGTAAGGGAGAAATACGAAGACTCTTATTACGTGTTCCTGGTTTTGGAAGTAGCGGAAAACAAGTAAATTCTGGATTCATTATTGTGCTGTTAGAAGACTGGAGTAAAAGAAAAAGATCTGGCCAAACAATTATGAGGTCTGCTTTCGCAGATATAGCTAAAGTACCTGGTATTTTAGCTTTTCCAGTAATGCCTCAATCAATTCGTTCTGGAGGTGTTAGTAAGCCAGTGCAGTTTGTTTTGTTGGGAAATACCTACGAGAAACTTACAGAATGGAAAGAAATTATCAAAGCAGAAGCTAGAAAAAATCCTGGCTTGAATAGTGTTGAGGATGATTATGCAATAACTAAACCAGAATTAAAAGTAGAAATTAATAATGAGAAAGCTGCAGACCTAGGTATATCCATAGACTCTATTGGGAAATCAATAGAAACTTTTTTTGGCTCTAGGAATGTAACTAAATTTACAAATGATGGAAAAGAATACAATATAGTTTTACAATCGGACATAAGTAATCGATCTGATTCTTCTGGAATAAATAAGATTTTTGTTAGATCTGAAACTAATGGAAAATTAATTCCACTGTCATCTGTTACGTCATTGTCAGAAAGTGCCGCTCCACAATCTTTAAATAGATTTAATAGACAAAGAGCCGTGACTATTTCTGCAAGATTAGCTGGTGGATATACTCTTGCTGAAGCATTGAAATACCTGGAACAAGCAGTTAAGGAAAAGCTGCCTGCAGAAGCAAAGATTGCTTACAAGGGAGAATCGGAAGAATATCAAAAAACTAATATTGGTATTTATTTAATTTTCGCCTTAGCTCTTTTGACTGCATATCTTTCTATGGCTGCGCAATTTGAAAGCTGGAAACACCCATTTACAATTATGCTTACTGTACCATTGGCTATCTTTGGTGGTATTATTGGACTGCTCGTAGCTGGTAGCTCATTAAATATTTATAGCCAGATTGGTTTAATAATCCTCATAGGATTATCTGCTAAAAATGGAATTTTGATTGTAGAATTTGCAAATCAATTGCGAGTGGAAGGTCAAAATATTAGAGAGGCAATTCTTAACTCTTGCAAGGTAAGATTAAGACCAATTTTAATGACCTCTCTCTCAACCATTGTTGGTGTGCTCCCGCTAATCTTAGGCTCTGGACCAGGAGAAGCAAGCAGACTAACCATCGGGGTCGTGATTTTTTCAGGAATGATCTTCTCTACTTTTTTTACTTTATATGTAATTCCTTCAATCTACCTGATGATAAGTAAAAATACTCAAAGAATAGATGCTGTAGAAATTGAGCTCAATAAACAACTTAAAGCCAAATAGTTAAAAAAAGATAAATTTATTCCTGTCTAATCTAGACTTGCATTTCTTTAATTGCCCTTTGTACTTTCGAGCTTGAGAGCTTACTTCTCTAGCATAAGAAACTACGTTTGTTTTATTCTTATAATTTTTATAATTACCCCAACCTTCATGGTAAGCAAGATATTGACGATAATAATCTTTTTTACTTATTCTTAATTTTTTGTTCGTCTGGTGTATATACCAACCAATAAAATCTGAAGAATCTTTGAATCTTACTCTTAACGCTAGATCGTTTCCTGTATCTTGCTTATACATATCCCAAGTACCAATAACGGCCTGCGAATATCCAAAAGAACTGGAAGGTCTTTTCCAAGGAATGATCTTAAATATTTTAGTTCTTCCTGGCTTAGCTAACCAATCAAAAGAGCTTTCTCTTTTTATGATGGCCATCTGAAGTTCTATAGGAGCTCCCCATTTTTTTTCTGTTGCTAACGCATTCTTAAACCAAAAGTATTTTTCAGAAAAAATAGAACACGCATTCGAAGTATTTTTGGGGATAGAACTACAACCTGAAACTACTAAAAGTGTTAAAAAACAAAGTATTAATTTTTTTTTTCGAATCACGTATTTACTATAAAGCAAATAAATATGAAATTTATGTTTAATCATTGCTGATCTTTCAAAAATGGCATAGATAAATTTATCATAATGGCGAATTTAATATTAGTGAGACACGGCCAAAGTCAGTGGAACTTAGAAAATAGGTTCACAGGATGGTACGATGCCCAACTAACAGGGCAAGGAAAGGAAGAGGCTAAAAAATCTGGTCAACTCATTCATCAGTTAAATATTAACTTTGAGCAAGCTTTCACTTCCTTTCAAAAAAGAGCATTTAATACCCTGTCAATTATTTTAGAAGAAATTGATCAAAAAAATTTAATTACCACAAAGGCTTGGCAACTGAATGAAAGGCATTACGGTGGATTGCAGGGACTAAATAAAGCCGAAACTGCCAAGAAGTATGGGGAAGAGCAGGTCATGACTTGGAGAAGAAGTTACAAAACACCCCCTCCGGATCTAGACCCAAGTGATCCTAACCACCCTATTCATAATAAAATTTACAAAGATATTGATCCAAAATTAATTCCTAATTCAGAATCTTTGCTAGATACGTATAACCGTGCAGTCCCTTTTTATATTAAAGAAATAGAATCTATGCTGAAGAAAGAAAAAAATATTTTAGTCTCCGCTCATGGAAATAGCTTAAGAGCTATTTGTAAAAAAATTTTTAATATTTCTGATGCAATGATTACAAAGTTAGAAATTCCAACTGGAAATCCAATTCTTATTGAAATGGATAACTTGAAAGTAAATGCTTTTAAATATCTTGATGAAGCTCGATCTAAAGAAATTATTACTGATCAATAGTCTTTTTCTTAATCAATTGATTATAAATTTCTAAGTTAGTGGCGTGTAGAAAGAAGCATGAAGACAAACATCCATTCAAACTTTCTTGTGCAATTAAATCATTCCATATTTCATTCATAGAAAAAATATCGCCCTCTTTTTTTAAATTAAAAATATTAGGGTTAAGCAATTGACATCCTGTATAAATATAATCATTACTACTCTTATTGAGAAAATTGTTTTTATCTAGACTAAAATCACCAGATAAATTTTTATCAAAACTGTTTTTTTTATGTGCCAATAAAAGAGCGGCTTTATTATTCCCATTTTTAAAAACTTCTTTTAACTTAAGCAAATCATCAGAGTAGCTTCTTGTCCAAATTGTATCACTATTTAAAACATAAAAATTTTCCTGTTCAAAGAAGTTCATCGCATTCAATATACCTCCACCAGTATCTAAAATAGTTTTTTCATAGGAAAGGGAAATGTTAGGATATTTTTTGGTTATAAATTCTGATATTTTTTCATGTAAATAGTGTGAATTAATAATAATTTCTGTAATGTTATTTTCACGCAATAAATCAATGGAATATTCTATTAATTTTTTTCCTCCAATTTCTAATAAAGGTTTAGGGTTTTCTTTGGTTAAAGGTAACAATCTTTTTCCGAACCCCGCTGCTAAAATAATTGCTTTCTTGATTAGCATTCGGTGTTACTTTCTCTTATTCGCTGGTAGATAGTCATTTAATATTTTACTAAATTCATGAAAAATAGGGTTTTTGAGTCTTAAATGCAACAAAGACCAAGTATAAGGAATTAAATTAAGATATTTCTTCTTACCATCTCGCAGATACAGTCTGTAAAAAATCCCAATAATTTTCAAACTTCTCTGGACAGAAAGAATATCAAAATCATCTTGAAAAGTCTTTGAATCGATTGCTAGTTTTTTACCTGCTCTAGAAACATAATAATTAAAAATTTTATTTTTTAATTTTGTAGTAGTCTTAATTCTAACATCATCTATTAATGACATAATGTCATAAGCATGATTACCCAACAGTGCATCTTGAGAATCAATTATTCCTACTTTTTTTTTGTAATCCATTAAATTAGATACGTGAAAATCACGATGAACAAAAAATGTATTCGGTCCTTTAATTTGGGTAAAAATTTTTGACAAAATCTTTTTTGCTTTTTTTGTGAATGATGGTATTTTTTTTTTAGATATACAAGTCGGAACATACCATTGAAAAAAAAGATTACTTTCTTTAGTTAGTATTTTTTTGGAATAATTGTTTTTAATAACTTTATGTGTTTTAGAATTAATTTTAATCTTCTGAATATTAATTAAAGTATCTACTATTTTTTTATAATATTTTAATGGTTTTTTTGTTTTATTCAAAATATCTCTATAACTTTTGTTACCAAAATCTTCTACTATCATGTAATTAGAATTTAGATCTATCTTAACTAGCTTGGGTGCCACGATCTTATTTTTAATTAAAAACGAGTTGATAGATGCGTATGTTTTGAGATTAATTTTTTTTCTTTTGTACAGTAAATGAGAATGTATTTTTTATTTTTAACTTTAATTCTATAAAATGTTCGAAAAGAAGCATCACCCGCTACTATTTCTAATTTATTTTTTTTTAAATCGTCCAAAATATTTAACATTGGCTTTTCGTAGATCATGGGTTTTTGTATGTTTTAAAAGAATTTCAATTCTATCTTTGTGTTTTTTTTTTATTAAGTCTGGCCATTCTATTATATTTAAAAATAAATATTCTTGATTAAATATTCCAATGTTATCCAATTCTTTTATTCTTTTAATTCTGTACAAATCATAATGGGCAATATTTATATTTTTATTAATAGTGTAATACTGCACTATATTGTAGGTTGGACTAACTACCTCTTCTTTCTTTGCTTTAAATTTTTGCTGAAAGCTTTGTATAAAAAATCGAGAAAATGTTGTTTTGCCAGCTCCAATTTCACCATACAAATATATTGAGTCGCCCACTTTAACTTTTTTAGAAATTTTTTTAGATAATGATTGAAGTTGCTTTATGGAAATAAATTCCATGGCCTTTAATATCTATAGCTATCGTGCTTAAATGGACCTTGTTGTTTTACACTAATATAGTCGGCTTGTTCCTTGCTTAATTTAGTTAGCTTTGCTCCCACTTTTTCTAAGTGAAGTGCTGCAACTTTTTCATCTAAATGCTTAGGTAGTACGTACACTTGGTTTTCATATTTATCTGTATTGTTCCAAAGCTCTATTTGAGCAATAACTTGGTTAGTAAAGGAAGCGCTCATAACAAAACTAGGGTGACCTGTACCACAACCTAGATTAACTAGTCTTCCCTCTGCTAGTAAAATAATTCTTTTTTTACTTGGTAGTTCAATTTCGTGCACTTGAGGTTTAATCTCTGTCCACTTGTAATTCTTTAATGCATCTACTTGAATTTCGTTATCAAAGTGTCCTATGTTACAAAGTATAGCTCTATCTTTCATCAATCTCATGTGATCTGCCGTAACAATATCTTTATTACCTGTTGCGGTAACTACTATGTCAGCTTCTTTAATAGACTCATCCATAACAACTACTTCATAGCCTTCCATAGCTGCTTGCAGTGCACAAATTGGATCTGTTTCTGTCACCATTACTCTAGCTCCACTTTGTCTAAGAGATGCTGCACTACCTTTTCCTACATCACCAAATCCTGCAACGATTGCTACTTTACCTGACATCATGACATCTGTTGCTCGCTTGATTCCATCGACAAGACTTTCTCTACAGCCATAAAGATTATCAAACTTAGATTTTGTTACTGAGTCGTTTACATTAATTGCTGGTATTAATAATTTTTTATCTTCGGCCATTTTATTTAAAGCCAACACTCCGGTCGTTGTTTCTTCCGAAACTCCTTTTACATCTTTTAACAGATGCGAATATTCTTTATGCATAAGGTCCGTAAGATCACCTCCATCATCTAATATCATGTTAGGCTTCCAGTCCTTATTTCCTTCAATGGTTTGTTTAACACACCACCAATATTCTTCCTCGGTTTCACCTTTCCAAGCAAATACCGGAATTCCTTTTTTTGCAATTGCTGCAGCTGCGTGATCTTGGGTTGAAAATATATTGCAAGAAGACCATCTTACAGAAGCACCCAATGCTACCAATGTATCTATTAATACAGCTGTTTGAATTGTCATGTGAAGGCATCCAAGAATATTTGCCCCTTTTAAAGGTTGTTGAGCAGAATACTCTTTTCTTAGAGCCATTAGTCCCGGCATTTCTGTTTCAGCAAGAGAAATTTCTCTATCTCCAAAATCAGCAAGGCCAATATCTTTAATTTTATAATCCATATTTTTACATGCAAGTAGCAACATTGCTTTTACAAATCAATTGTTTATTTCCTCAGAGGTAACTGAATATCTATAACTGCCCCGGAATTTGATTTTTTTGAGAAATTGTATGCTTTTATAGACCCTTTGTGAGAATCGATAATATTTTTTACAATATTTAGACCTAATCCTGAATGATTAACCGAACTATCATCTGGTCTATCGCTATAAAATCTCTCAAAGATCTTACTAACATTTTTTTCATCAAAACCCGGGCCTTTATCTGTAACTAATATTTCTACTTCTTTGTCCTTATTTTTTTTTGCAATAGACAATATTACCTCTGCATTGTTTGGACTAAAGGAAACTGCATTTTCTAAAACATTTGCTACAACTTGTTCGATTCTACTTTCTACTCCAAACACCTTTGCATCGGACAATTTAGATGTATTTTTAAAATTTATAGAAATATTTTTATCCAAAGTTTTAATGTCTGTATTAAAATCTTCAATCACACTTTCTATCAAAGGTATTAAATCAAATTCTTTAGTAACCGATCTTGATTGACTGGCCTCATCTTTGAGAACTTGAGAATAATCTGTTATAAGTCGTTCAATACGCTCTACATCATTAGATATAATTCTTAACAACTTATTTCTTTTAACGTCATCACTAGTATTGATTAATAATTCTGAAGCACCTTTTAATGATGCAAGTGGATTTCTAATTTCATGTGTAAGATCTGATGCAAATCTTTCTGCAAGATCAATACGATCATAAAGTGTAGAAGTCATATCTCTTAAGGACCTAGACAAGTTACCAATTTCATCGTCTCGGGGCTCTATTTGATTGCCTAAATTATTTTTTTTACTTTCTGGAGATGCCTGATTGGCAAAAATATTCAATTCTCTGATTGGCTTGATAATATAAGCATTTAAAAAGATAGAAAAAATTAAAATAATAATAGCAGCAATTAAGACTGACCTCAGTACAAAGTTTTTTCTTTCCTCAACAGCCAGCATAATTTCATTAGAAATTTCTGAAATTACAATTGTTAATGTTTCATTGTTTTCTAAAAAAATTTTTGAGAATGTATGAACAATTAGGTTTTTGTTAACAAATTCAGATGCTGCAAAGTTATTCTCGTCAACTAATCTTTGTGTCTGCTCTGTTAAAAAATTTGAATTTACTAGATTCTGCTTTAAATCATTTTTTAAAATTATTTCTTTTTTAGGTATATTCTTCAATGTGTATTCCTCAATTCTTGAAGGTCTAGAAAAAACACCCTGCTCAATATCTAGAAGAACGGAGTCTAATATAAGATTATTTTCTTTATCTAAAAATTTTATTTGGTCAATCTCATCAAATAAAAATTTAGATTTAATCAAAAAACTTTTTAGTTGCTCTTTTTGAATATTAATTTTTTGAATATTTAAATTAGCTTCTATATTTTTAATGACTCTTAAGTGCTTGTTAGACTGTTTTGATATCAATTCTGGCTGAATAGCTTTTAAATAAAGAAACGTAAAAAAACTTAAAATAATAAATATAAATAAGTTAAAAACTAAGAACTGAGTTAGTAAAGACCGGGAGGATAATAATCTAGCAATCATTGCTATCCTACATTCCAACGATAGCCACTTCCATATCTAGTTTCTATAGCTGAAAAATCTTTATCAATTTTTTTAAATTTTTTTCTAATTCTCTTAACATGACTATCAATAGTTCTGTCTTCTATGTCATTATTCTCTCTATAGGCAATAGTCATTAGGTGTGACCTCTCTTTAATAACACCAGGTCTTTTCGCCAACTCATAGACTATTTGAAATTCGGTTGTTGTTAATTTGTCTGGTAGCGCTTGACTATCCCAATGACACTCTAATTGTTCTGGGTCGAGAATTAATTTTCCATGTTGAATTGTATTCTTGCTAATAGGTGCGTTTTGATCTCTTTTTCTAAATTGAACTTTGATTCTTTCTATTAAAACTTTGATTGAAAAACCTCCAGATTTTTTTACAAAGTCATCCGCTCCTAGTTTCAAGCCAAGCAATTCATCAACCTCTTCATCCTTGGATGTTAAAAAAATAATAGGAATATCTGTTTTTTTTCTTAGTTTTTTTAAAAGTTCCTCTCCATTCATTCTTGGCATTTTAATATCTATAACTGCCAAATCCGGTGGGGTTCTTGTAATTCCTATGTAGGCACTTTCTCCATCAAGGTATGTTTGAACTTTAAAGCCTTCATTTTCTAGGGCCATAGAAACACTTGTTAAAATATTTCTATCATCATCAACTAATGCAATTATTTTGCTCATATTTAATAATGAATATTATCAAAAAAAGTCAAAAAAAAGACTACTAATTTAATGAGCCTCACTCCAGTTTTTACCACTTTTTACATCTACTGTGAGTGGAATGCTAAATTTGACTAAAGGCTCAGAGGCATTTTCCATCTCATGAGCTATTTTTTGCTGAACACTAGATACATCTTTTTCCTTACACTCTAATAAAAGCTCGTCATGCACCTGAATAAGTAAGCTTGCTGGTATCTCTTTAGCAGAAATTTTTTTGTCGATTTGGATCATTGCTAATCTTAACAAGTCAGCTGCCGTACCTTGAATGGGAGCATTAATACAAGCTCTTTCTTGAAATGTTCTTAGGGTATGATTTTTATCATTGATGTTAGGAAAGTGACATTTTCGATCAAATAAAGTTTTTACGTAACCATTCTTTCTACAAAATGTTATATTTTCATTCATAAAATCTCTTATTTCAGGAAATTTTCCAAAATAGGATTTTAAAAAATTCTCTGCTTCAGAATTGCTAACAGATATTTGTTTTGCCAAACCATAAGAAGAAATTCCATAAATAATTCCAAAGTTGATTGCTTTTGCTTTTCTTCTCATATCCTCATCTACTTTTTTTAAAGAAACATCAAATATTTGGCTCGCCGTTAAAGTATGAATATCTTCTTTGTTTAAAAAGGCTTTTTTTAACTCCTTAACGTCCCCCATATGAGCAAGAATCCTCATTTCTATTTGACTATAGTCAGCCGAGATTAGTTTCGAGTTTTTATCAGACACAAATGCAGATCTAATTTCTTTTCCTTCTATATTTTTGATAGGAATGTTTTGCAAATTTGGATTGGCACTAGCAAGCCTACCTGTGGTGGTGGCTGCCAATAAAAAGGAGGTATGCACCCGTTTACTTTTGGCGTTAATATAAGTTGGTAGAGTATCCGTGTATGTATTTTTAAGTTTAGATTTTTGTCTCCAATTCAAAACTAATTTAGGAAATTCATGTCCTTGGGATGCTAGATCTTCTAACACTGCCACATTAGTAGCAAAATTTCCTTTTTTAGTCTTTTTGCTTCCGGCAATTTTTAACTTCTCATAAATAACATCTCCTAATTGCTTGGGAGAACCAATGTTAAATTCTTCCTTGGCAATTTTAAATATTTTTTTTTCGAGGTTTTGAATTTCTATTTCAAATTTTTTAGACAATTTTTCTAAAATGTTTTTGTCTATTTTTATTCCATTGTTTTCAACTGAAGATAATATTTTAATTAATGGCTTTTCTAAATTGTCATAGACGCCAAGAACATTTTCATTAAATAGTCTTTTTTCAAACATTTTGTAGAGTCTAAGAGTAATATCAGCATCTTCGCAGGCATAATCTTTTGCTTGTTCTATATCTACAAAATCAAAAGTGACTTGGGATTTTCCTATTCCGGCAACATCTTTAAATGAAATAGTTTTGTGATTTAAATGAAGCTCTGACAAAAGATCCATACCATGTCTATTTTTTCCTGCGTCTAAGGAATATGACATCAGCATAGTATCTTCTATTGAGTTCATCTGAATGCCATGTTTTAGAAAAATTCTATAATCATATTTAATATTTTGACCCACTTTTTTAACTGTTGGGTCCTCCAAGTAAGGCTTAATGACACTCAATACATCTTTTAGCTTTAACTGCTTTTTGATTGATGGATCAGATTTGTTTTGATGACCGATAGGAATATAAAATGCTTCTCCAGGCCTATAGGACAAGGAAATACCAACCAAGTTAGCAACCATTGTGTCCAATGAATTGGTTTCCGTATCAATTGCAAACAATCCTTTTTCATCTGATTTTTTTAGTACACTCTTCAATTCACTCATGTCAAAAATTAGGGAGAATTTTTTTTCTATAATTTTTTCTGGAACGTCTGGTAATTTGCCAGATTCAACACTTGGCTCTTTAGACTCTGTAAGTTTAGATTGAGGAGATGCTTTTCCTGAAAATTTTCCATAATCACTTTCTAATTTTTTAAAAAGCCTACCAAACTCCATTTCCTGCAAAAACTTTAATATTTTATCAGGATCGATGGATTTAAGGGCAAACTCGTCTAAAGAGGTTTTGACAGGCACATCTTTTTTTAAAGTTACTAACTTTTTGCTTATTAAAGCCTTGTCTTTATTATCTAGCAAAGTCTGCCTACGTTTAGGCTGCTTTATGCTGGAAGCATTTTCTAAAACTTTTTCCAAAGAACCAAACTGATTTATCAATTCCGCTGCTGTTTTAATTCCAATACCTGGTACTCCAGGTATATTGTCCGATGAATCGCCAGCTAAGGACTGGACGTCAATTACTTTATCTGGATAAACTCCGAATTTTTCTTTGACCTCTTCTTTGCCAATGTACTTATCTTTCATTGTATCCATCATAAAAGTATTCTCATCAACCAACTGCATAAGATCTTTATCGGATGAAATAATTGTTACTTTTATATTCTTTTTTGATGCCTGTTCTTTATAGGTGGCTATCAAATCGTCTGCCTCATAATTTGCTAATTCAACTCCTAAAATGTTAAAGGCCTCTACGGCTTTTCTTATGTAGCTAAATTGTGGAATAAGATCTTCAGGTGTGTCTTGTCTATTGGCTTTATACTCTTTGTAAATATCGTTTCTAAAATTTTTTCTTGCAGTATCAAATATAACTGCAAAGTGTGTTGGTCGATCTACTTTATCTAAAGACCTAGATTCTTCTAAAAATTTATAAAGCATGTTACAAAAACCACTCACTGCACCAACTGGTAAGCCATCGCTTTTTCTTGTTAAAGGTGGAAGGGCATAATAAGCCCTAAAGATATAACCAGAGCCATCAATTAAATAAATATGTTTTTTGGAGTTATTGGCCATAAAAGTAATTTCTTTTATAGAAATTATTGAGTATTAATACAATTAATACTTCATGAATAATTCAATTGCCTTAGAAATAAAAAATGTAGGTAAGACTTACAAATTGCAAGATGGCAATTCCTTGAAAGCCTTAGATGACATTACGTTTAATGTTAAGCAGGGAGAAATCTTTGGATTACTGGGTCCTAACGGTGCTGGAAAATCCACCTTGATTAATATTCTAGGAGGAACAGTCATTAAGTCCAATGGCTTGGTTAATGTATGGGGTTTTGACTTGGACTTAAATCCTAGACAAGTAAGGGCTTCAATTGGAATAGTTCCTCAGGAGATTAACGTTGATCCATTTTTTACTCCTAAAAAATTATTAGATATTCAAGCGGGCATGTACGGCGTCGCTAAAAAAGACAGGATTACAGATAAAATATTAGAACTTACCAGCCTTACAGATAAAGCAGATTCATATATGAGGTCTCTATCCGGCGGAATGAAAAGGAGATTGTTGCTTGCAAAAGCAATGGTGCATCAGCCTCCAATCTTAATATTAGACGAGCCAACAGCTGGTGTTGATGTTGATTTAAGACAAAAACTTTTAGAAAATGTTAAAGAACTCAACAAGCAAGGAGTAACTATTATTTTGACCACTCACTACCTTCAAGAAGCAGAGGAGCTTTGTGATAGAATAGCTATTATTAATCATGGGAAGATTGTTGCATTGGACAAAACTGAAAATCTACTGGCAGAGATTCATTTAAAAAAAATAAAATTTAAAGTGAAAAACTTTAAAAACATTGGTGATAAATTAGATGATCATCTAAAAATAAAATACTTAAAAAATAACCAAATATCGGTAAAATACGATAAAACAATTAGTAATATTGAAAACATAATTTTTAAAATTAAAGAAAAAGGTCTTGAAATTGAAGACATAATGACTGAAGATGCTGATTTAGAGGATGTATTTATTAAACTAACAAAAAATTTATGATTACAAACAAATATACAAACTCCACAAAATCAATTCAAATTGTATCTTACTTTTTAATTTTGTTAATTGGATCTGCACTTCTTATTATATCTTCAAAAATAAAAGTCCCTTTTTATCCAGTTCCAATGACCATGCAAACTTTTATAATTATTTTTTTTGGATCTTTTTTTGGGTGGAAAAAAGCAAGCTTAATTGTTTTAACTTATTTAATGGAAGGCTTGTTTGGCTTTCCTGTTTTTGCAGGTACTCCTGAAAAAGGACTTGGGTTAAGCTATATGGTTGGCCCAACTGGTGGGTATTTGTTAGGATTCTTATTTACTGCTTTTTTGTCTGGATACTTTAATTTAAGAACTAATTTTATTTTACGTTTTTTCTATCTAGCTGTTTCGGTAGTTCCCATTTATCTTCTTGGATATTTGTGGCTAGGTTACCTTGTGGGATGGGGTAAGCCAATATTTGAAATTGGAGTACAACCTTTTATTCTTGCAGAATTTTTCAAAATATTATTACTTGCCCTAATAATTCCAAAAATTTTTAGTCTAAAAAAAAACTTAGAATGATTATCTAGGGGATCTTTTGGAGAGAATTCTCTGTAAGGTTCTACGATGCATTTTTAACCTTCTTGCTGTTTCAGAAACATTGCGATTGCAAAGTTCAAACACGCGCTGAATATGTTCCCATTTCACTCGATCGGCCGACATTGGATTCTCGGGTGGGGCTGCTTTTCTATCTGGGGCTGCTAATAAGGCTGCCTCAACAGCTTCCGCATCTGCAGGCTTTGAAATGTAATCTATAGCTCCGGCTTTAACAGCTGCAACTGCTGTTGGTAAATTTCCATATCCTGTAAGCATAACTATTCGGCTATCTTCTTTAATTCGGTGAATTTCGTCAACTACATCCAGTCCATTGCCGTCCAAAAGTCGAAGGTCGATAACAGCAAAAGCTGGGGGTTTTTTTTTAGCCATCAATTTTGCTTCTTCTACTCCCTTTGCAAGAGTTACTTCAAAGCCTTTGCTCGTCATGGCTCTTCCTAATCTTCCTCTAAACGGGTCGTCGTCATCCACTATAAGTAGCGTCTTATCTTCAAAATCATTTATTTTTAATGTGTTATTTGGAAATTTCATATTTACCTATATATGTCAAAGAAAGACAATCACAAGAGAAAACTGGGTATAAATATCATCAGAATAGATTGCTAAGCTAGTTCACATTCCAAAAAAATAATGAGTTTTTTTTCTTTACTTTAATACAGAAAAACCCTATTTGCGGAATTAAGATGGCTTTATATTTTAAATTTTATAAGTCGACTAGTAACTAACGAGAGGTTTTATGAGATGGCAAAATTTCAGTCTGTTGACGAGCTGGTCGAAGCTACAAGACCTGTAAATCCCGTTTACTGCATAAGAGAAGATAGTATAGAAACTTCTGCTGCTTGGTTTAAAAATAATTTTCCTGGAAACATATTGTATGCTGTTAAAGCAAATCCAAACGAAAAAGTTTTAAAAACTTTACTTAAAAATAATATTACAGATTTTGATACTGCCACTATTGAAGAAATTAGATTAATTAAAAAAATAGCACCGCAGGCTAAAACATACTTTATGCATACGATCAAAAGTAAAGAAAGCATCTCTGAAGCTTACTTTAAATACAATGTCAAAGATTTTTCATTAGATTCTAAAGATGAGCTAGACAAAATTCTTAAAGCTACTAATCAAGCAAAAGACTTAACTTTATATCTAAGAATACAGGCATCCAATGAACATGCAGAAATAGATCTTTCAAAAAAATTTGGAGCTACTGTTTACGAATCTTCTTCATTATTAAGACAGATAAAAGAAGTTGCGAATAAAATTGGAATTAGTTTTCACGTAGGGTCTCAATGCATGCACCCAATTTCTTATTCCAAGGCACTAAAGGATGTTAGCAGTCTAATTAAAAAAACAGGAATTGAACCTAATATTATAAATGTTGGAGGGGGATTTCCTACAACCTATCCTGATATGTATCCTCAACCACTAATTAACTATATCAATGAAATTAAAAAGAGTTTTGCTAAATTAAATTTAAAGTCAAAACCAGCGCTACTTTGTGAACCGGGACGGGCATTGGTTGCGGAGAGTGGTTCAACAGTAGTAAGAGTGGAACTTAGAAAAAAACAGAATTTATATATTAATGATGGAACTTACGGTTCATTGTTTGATGCTGGCACACCTCAATTTATTTTTCCTACTAAACCGATACAATTAAAAAAAACATTCACAAAAAGATTAGTTCCTTATAGTTTCTACGGTCCAACTTGCGATGGGATTGACTTTATGAAAGGTCCATTCATGCTACCCTCAAATATAAAACAAGGTGATTATATTGAGATTGGCCAATTAGGGGCATACGGTCTTAGCTTAAGAACAAAGTTTAATGGCTGTTACTCAGATGAGATTCACGATGTATGTGATAAACCATTAATGTCTATATATGATGCTGATGAAAACGAAAATATCAGACATTTATTCGGATAAAAAAATGAATTCTAAGAAGCCCTCTTTTTTATCAACTACTGTAGAACATATTGATATTACCTCTTTCGATGCAAGACCCATTATAGATTCAATGGGTAAGATGTCTTTTACATCTAGAGAAACAGGCAGCGCAGCTAAAATTTTTAACGAAATGATTAGTGACAAAGACTGTACAATTTTTTTAACACTGGCAGGTTCTACCTCTGCTGGAGGGTGTATGCAACTTTACTCCGATTTAATTAAATACAATATGGTTGATGCGATAGTAGCAACTGGTGCCTCTATCGTTGATATGGATTTTTTCGAAGCATTAGGATTCAAACATTACCAAGGATCCCAATTCCAAGATGACAATGTTTTAAGAGAAAATTATATTGATCGAATTTACGATACCTATATTGATGAAAATGAGTTGCAAGCCTGTGACAAGACTATATGTGAAATTGCAAACTCTTTAGATCCTAAACCGTACACTTCGAGAGAGTTTATTTGGGAGCTGGGAAAATATTTAAAGAAAAATTCCAAAAAAAA
This sequence comes from Candidatus Pelagibacter sp. IMCC9063, assembly GCF_000195085.1. NCBI lineage: Bacteria > Pseudomonadati > Pseudomonadota > Alphaproteobacteria > Candidatus Pelagibacterales > Candidatus Pelagibacteraceae > Candidatus Pelagibacter > Candidatus Pelagibacter sp. IMCC9063. Next base: position 287,620 of record NC_015380.1, read on the forward strand.
AGGTTCCCTAATTGAAACAGCTTATGACCATGGGGTTCCAATTTTTTGTCCTGCTTTTACCGACAGTTCTGCTGGCTTCGGTTTGGTCATCCATCAGGAGCAAAATCCGGATAAGCACATTACTATAGATTCTATTCGTGAATTTAGGGAGCTGACAGAAATAAAAATACAATCTAAAAATTCAGGACTGTTTATGGTCGGAGGAGGAGTTCCTAAAAATTTTATTCAAGATACTGTTATTTGTGCTGAGCTTTTAGGTGAAGAAGTTGAAATGCACAAATATGCAATTCAAATTACAGTTGCTGACTCTAGAGATGGAGCATGTAGCAGCTCTACTTTAAAAGAAGCTAGCTCATGGGGTAAAGTTGATACAACTAAAGAGCAGATGGTATTTGCTGAAGCTACTAGCGTAATTCCATTAATAGCGAGTGATGCTTACCATAGAATGAATTGGAAAGACCGACCAAGAAGAAGCTATTCAAATATTTTCAAAAAATGACATTTTTAAGTCCCGTGTCAGGTTTTTTAGGTCTTGCTAAAAAAAATAAATCCAAAAATTGTGTATGGGTAGTTCCTTTTGGACTGGAAAAGAGCGTTAGTTATGGGTCTGGCACTAAAAATGGTCCCAAGGCTATTCTCAAAGCATCTCATCAAGTGGAGTTATTTGACGAAGAGTTGTTGCAAGATTCATATAAGAACTTTCAAATAAAAACTTTAAAACCTTTTAAAATTAAAAAAAATTAACAGATGCTTTAAATCAGCTGACCATCATTACAAAAAATATTTTAAATAAAAAAGAATTTCCACTAATACTTGGTGGAGAGCATTCTATTACACCAGGTATTATTAAGGCATTTTCACAAAAATATAAAAAAATAACCATCTTACAAATAGATGCTCATGCAGATTTAAGGGATGGTTACGAAGGAGAAAAATTTTCCCATGCCTCTGCTATGAGAAGATGCTTAGATTACAAGAATATAGAAATTGTTTCTTTTGGAATAAGAAATTTATGTAGCGATGAATACAAATATTACAAATCTATACCCAAAAGAATGAAAATCTTTTGGGGAAAAGATATGGAAAACTGGAATCTTAGTATTCTTAAGAAAATGATTAAAAATAAAAATGTCTACATTACTTTCGACCTAGATGGATTTGACTCAAGCTTAATGTCGGCAACTGGTACTCCTGAACCGGGAGGTTTATTTTGGAATGATGCTATGAGAATATTGAAAATTACTTCTGAAAATTCAAATATAGTAGGTGCGGATATAAATGAGCTAGCCCCTAAGAAAAACCTACATGCATGTGACTTTATTGCGGCAAAATTAGCTTATAAAATACTATCTTACAAATTTAGAAAATAGTTTAAATATTTCTTAGATCAGATTCTTTCCATACAACACTCACAGAAGCTCCTCCCAATTCTGAGTTTTTTTTAAATAAAACTTTTGCATTCGTTCTTTCTAATAAAGTTTTAGATATAAAAACACCAAGGCCAAGTCCATTTTTATTTGTATTAACGAAGCTAGACCTTATGTAAGGGTCTCCTAATTTTTGTATCACATCCAGAGGAAAGCCAATACCATCATCATCGATATTCAAACAAATTGTTTTATTGTGGCTAAATACTTTGACAACTACTTTTTTTTTACAGAACTTAATAGCGTTATCGATAATGTTTTTTAAAGCATAAATAATTTCTATTTTTCTATTAACAAAAATATTACTTGTGAGTTTGCTATCCTCAATTTCAATATGTTTAGAAGGTAGTAGATCAAAAGAAAAAACAACTTCTTTAATTAAATTTTTAAACGATATATTTTCTATAAAACTGTCCTGTTTATTGGGATCCATAGACAAATCCTTTAAGATTGTTTTGCACCTTTCTATCTGTGAGCTCAAAAGATCAATATCACTTTTATATTTTTTGCTATTACCAAGTTCTTTTTGAAGGTCTTCTACTACCAGGTTGATTGTGCCTAATGGCGTACCCAACTCGTGTGCTGCAGCTGCAGCTAGGCCACCCAATGATTTAAGTTCTTTTTCTTTAGACAAGGACTTCTCTAATTTATTAAAAGCTGCGTTTCTTTTTTTAGCCTCTGCAGCAATAGAATAAGCGTAGTTGCCTAAAAAAATAACACAGACTGTTAAGGATGACCACAATCCAAATAAATAATAGTCTGGTATAATAATTCCTGGCCCTGGTAATGGCTTATGTTGAGTTGCAAGAATAGAGATTGATAAAATTGAAATTACTGCAAGAAAAATACTACTTCTTTTGGACAAAAATGTAACAGCAATAGTAGAGGGAACTACCACCAAAATAGAAAAAGGATTTGTTAGACCCCCCGTATAGTAGAGAAGAAGTGATAACTGCAATACATCATAAAGAACACTAAGAGTGACCCAAAAATTATTCAATCTTTGTGTATTTTTTAGAAAAAATCCTAAGTAAACATTTAACAAAATGGAAAATAGGATGACAGTGAAACATTCGAAGAATGCAAATGAAAATCTATAATAAAAATATATTAAACAAACAGCAAACAACTGTCCTATAATAGCTATCCACCTAATATTGATTAAAATTTCTAATTTAATATTTTCTTGGCTTAATCCAAAAATATTTCTTAGGTTCATTTTAAATGTCTAAATTATTTACATTGATTGCGTTGGTATTAATAAAATTTTTTCTTTTAGAAACGTCATCTCCCATGAGAATGTCAAATATTTCAATGTCTTCTGGAGAAGGAGATGTTTCTTCACTGCCCTCCATTGCCAATTTATCACAAGAGGAAGAATAATTTACTTTTAACAATGTGTTGTTTTTTGGATCTAAAGTAGTATTCCACAATTCTTCAGGGTTCATTTCTCCTAATCCCTTAAATCTCTGTAAAGTATATTTTGCTTTTTCCATTTCAAAACTATTTTTAAACTCTTCTGAGTTTTTTTTCATAGATTTTAAAACAGCAGAATTGGAAATAATAAAATCTTCTAAGGCCTCCTCATTTTTAATATAAGTAGATTTAGATCCTTTAGTCATTTTATAAAGTGGTGGTTGTGCAATAAAAATTCTCCCTGATCGAATCAATTGATTAAAGGGTTCATTGTTAAAAAAGGTTAACAGCAATGTTCTGATGTGGGAACCATCAACATCGGCATCGGTCATGATTACAATTTTTCCATATCTTAAGTTTTCGATTTGAAAAGGGTCAAATCCTGTTCCCAACGCATTAATTAAAGTAATGATTTCGTTGGAGGATAGCATTTTAGCAAAAACTTTTTTCTTTTCAGAAGAATCATTTTTTTGCTGAACATATGTATTTAAAATTTTACCTCTTAACGGAAGAACTGCTTGAAACTCTCTATTTCTAGCTTGTTTGGCGGATCCTCCTGCAGAATCTCCCTCAACTATAAAAAGCTCTGCCATTTCTTTATCATTTGTCTGACAATCGGCTAATTTTCCTGGCAAACTTGTAATATCTAAAGCGCTTTTTCTTCTAACGCTTTCTCTAGCCTTTCTTGCCACCTCTCTAGCAACTGCAGCCTGTATTATTTTTCCTATAATAATTTTTGTTTCTTTTTGGTGTTGATCAAACCACATTGATAGTTGTTCGCTTGCAATTGTTTCAACGACTGGACGCACTTCGGATGATACTAGTTTTTCTTTAGTTTGAGATGAAAATTTTGGATCAGGTACTTTTGCAGACAATACACAGATCAATCCTTCTCTAACATCATCTCCTGAAATCGCAACTTTCTCTTTTTTGGCTAAACCATTGTCCGTCACATACTTATTAATAAGTCTTGTGATGGCATTACGAAATCCAAGTAAATGTGTTCCACCATCTTTTTGAGGTATGTTATTTGTAAAGCACATAACTTGCTCGCTATAAGTAGCATTCCAAACCAAAGAACATTCCACTTCAATATTATTTTTAGTTCCAATAAAATATATAGGGTCATCCAATACCTGCTTACCTGTATCGTTTTTTATTTTTTCTTTATTTTTGTTCAGATCTATAACAAACTCTTTAATCCCACCTTCAAATTTAAATTGAAAAATTTGTGGTTTAGATTTTCTTTGATCAATTAAATTTATTTCCAAACCTTTGTTTAGATATGCTAATTCTTTTAACCTTTTTTCTAAAATACTTATTTGAAATTTTGTAGACGTAAAAATTTCTGTAGAAGGAGAAAATGTTAAAGTAGTTCCAGTTTCTTCCGAACTTCCTATCTCTACTAAAGGCTTAACAACAGCTCCATTTTCAAATTCAACAAAATATTTTTTCTTCTCTCTTGAAATAGTTAGTTTCAAATTTTTAGATAGAGCATTAACTACGGATACACCGACACCGTGCAATCCCCCTGAAACTTTGTAAGTGTTGTGGTCAAATTTACCTCCTGCATGAAGCTGAGTCATAATAACTTCTGCAGCAGAGATTCCTTCTGATTTGTGGATATCAACTGGTATGCCTCTACCATTGTCTGACACTGTTACTGTGTTGTCTGCATTTATAAAGACATCTATCTTTGAACAATGTCCTGCCAACGCCTCATCAATAGAGTTATCTACTACTTCAAAGATCATATGATGAAGACCAGTTCCATCATCCGTATCACCAATGTACATTCCTGGTCTTTTTCTGACTGCGTCTAATCCTTTTAAAACTCTGATAGAATCTGCACCGTAAGATTCAGGTTTTTCAATTTTTTTTAGATTTTTGCTCATTTTTTTGATTTTATAAGAAGATCTATTATAGCATTTTTATTGGTAAAAATGGAGGTCTCAATTAAGCTAAATCTATAAAAAAAGCTTTATTATCAATCACTTGAAAGATATTTTTCTTGGTTCCAGTGTACCATGCTTGGGTCTCAAATTTAGCAACTTCTGTAAAAAAATTCTCCATATTCTTTTCGTCTATATGTGAAGAAATTTCATCAAATAACAAAATAAACTGAATATTCCTTTGTTTATACATCCAGCCAAACGCCAAAATTATACTTAATAAAATTGATTTTTGTTCGCCTGTGGAACAAAGTTCCGAATTTAAATTTTTTGTACGGTTAAAAAAAGTTACCCTGTCTGTATTGGGACTGAAAGTATTTCTTTTAATTGAAGTATCTAAACTTCTATTGTTAAAGAAGATTTTTTCTATCTCAATAATACATTTTTTTTCATCAAATAGATATTTTTCTAATTCATTAGATATATTTATTTTAAACCTACTGAATAACTTTAATTTCTCTTCTGCCAATATATTTAAATCTTTAATTTTTTTTCTTCTCTCGATTAGAATTAAATAAAAAAGAATAGCCATTTTGCTTTCTACAATAGAGATCCATTTAATATCATGACTATTTGTTAAAAGGGCAATGCGTTCTTCTGATAGTTTTTTAAAATCTGATAAATACCTACTAAAGTCTTGGTTTAAATTTGAAATAATTTTATCGATAAATTTTTTTTTAATACTTCCTTCCTCATACATAATTTTGTCCATGTGAGGAGAAAGCCAAATAAAATTAACTAAATTAGCAATTTGCAAGTTAGAGCTTTTTTTACTATCAATAAAAAAGTTTTTGCTAATCTGATCAGCTTGTTTATAAATTTTATAGGATATGTTAGTAGAGTAATTGCTTTGCTTTAACTGGCACTCTGCTTGAGCAAATTCGCTTTGAATGTTATTTTGTTTTTGTAAAAAATTTTCCAGTTTATTGGCCCTCATTCCCTTGGAGTTAGAAAAGAAAGATAAGGATTCTAATAGATTAGTTTTTCCAATTCCATTATTCCCATGAATAACGATATTGTTGCTTGGAATATTTTTTTCGAAAAGAGTGTGTGACTTAAAATTTTGTAATTTAATTTTTTCAATAAAAGCCATTGAGCATTAGACAACTCTCATGGGCATAACAACGTATGTGCTATCAGGGTCTTTTTGGTCTTTGATAATAATGGGTGATGTTGCATCTTTTGGCTTTAAAGTAATATTTTCATCTTGTATGCAATTGGCAATGTCCATTAAGTATCCAGAGTTAAAACCTATTTCTAAGTTATCTCCTTCATACACAGCGCTGATTTCTTCTATTCCTTCTCCTGAAGAAGTATCATTTATAAAAAACCTAATCTTATGATTTTCAATATTAATTTTGATCACTCCTTTTCTGTCTGCTGATAAAGATTTTATTCGGTCAACAGCACTTATAAAGTCGGCTACATTAGCTAAAACTTCTTTCCTGGTATCGCTAGGTATTACCTTCTCATAGTCTGGAAATTTTCCGTCTATAACCTTGGAAATAAGGACAATATCTTTAATTATAAATTTAATTTTTGATCTGACAGACAAAATTTTTATTGGAGTATCCGGCTCGTCACTAATTATATTAATAATTTCAAATATAGTTTTTTTCGGAAGAATAACTGGATGAAATTTTTTATTTTCATCTACGGTAATTTGTGTTTTGCTCAAACGATGACCATCGGTAGCGACTGCAATTAATTTTGAGTTGTCCTCTTCTGGTTTGTGTAAATAAATTCCATTTAAATAATGCCTAGTCTCATCGTTAGAAATAGAGAATTTAGTTTTATTTAATAACTTTAACAAATATTTTGATTTAACTTCCAAGTAATCACTTTCAATTGAATCTTCTAGGATTGGAAATTCACTTGCAGGTAAGCATGTTAAATTAAAATCTGACTTTCCTGAAATTAACTTTAGTCTTTTATCGTTTTGCAAATTTAAATGAATGCCCGATCCAGCTGGAAGTTTTCTTATTAGATCATACAGTACTTGGGCCGTGGTGGTAGTTGATCCTTCCTTGATAACATCAGCATCAATTTTTTCTGTTATAATAATATCTAGATCGGTTGCAGAAATTTGTATTTTATTATCGAATGCTTCTATCAATACATTGGCAAGAATTGGAAGAGTATTTTTCTTCTCTACCACTCCCTGGATATGATTTAAACATTTTAAAATAATATCTCTATCTATTTTAATTTCCATTTAATTATTTTTTAAAATTTTATTACTAATATCCTGAACCTCATATTCAAATTTTTTATCAGCATTCATAAGTTCTTCAATTTTCTTAATCGCATGAATAACTGTTGTGTGGTCTCTTCCAGTAAACTTTCTTCCTATCTCAGGTAGTGACTTTGTGGTGAGTTTTTTTGCCAAATACATGGCAACTTGTCTGGGCCTGGCAATGTGTCTGGATCTTCTCGATGATAAGAAATCTGTCATTGGTAAATTATAGTAGTGCACGACTAATTTTTGAATGTCTTCCACTGTTACCACTGACTGCATATTACTTAGCAAGTCTTTTAATATAAGCCTAGCATCTTGAAGGGTTGGAACTTTGTTTTGGATTCTAGAAGATGCGATAATTCTATTTAGAACTCCCAACATATCTCTAATACTTGACTTGAATTCATTTGCTATAAAACTTAATATTTCATCACTAATTAGAACTTCTTTGCCAAAATAAGTTTCTTCAGTTTTGCATCTGTTTTTTAGAATTTGTAATCTCAGTGCTATATCAGGAGGCTGAATATCAACAACCAAGCCTCCGGAAAGTCTTGACTTAATTCTATCTTGAATCCTATCAAGATCATTTGGAGATCTGTCACACGAAACAATAACCTGTGACTGATTCTCCACTAAGCTATTAAAAGTATAGAAGAATTCTTCTTGGGTTACTTCTTTGCCACTAATAAATTGAATATCATCTAGGATCAAAACATCTGCATTTCTAAAAACATCTTTAAATTTCTGAGTATCTTTATTTTTAATAGACTTAACAAATTGATACATAAATCGCTCTGCTGACAAATAGATAATTTTTTTATCTGTTTTCTTAAGTTCATTGCCTATGGCATTCAGTATGTGTGTTTTGCCTAGTCCAACCGATCCATAGATGAACAGAGGGTTGTAATGGCCCAATGATTCAGAAACCCTTTTTGCAGCTGAAAAGACCAATTGATTACTTTCACCAACCACATAGTTGGAGAAGGTTAGTCTATGATCTATTCTATTGGATGCATAACTTGAATCTTTATTGTCTATTACTTGCGTTCCAGTTTCAAAATCTACTACATTTGTCGATATCTTTTTGTCCACATAAAAGCTTTCGTGAATTTCAAACTGAATTCTAGTAACAGAACTATCTAATTTTTGGAAAAAGTCTAAAATTTTGTCTGCATAATGAGAGACAATCCAATCTCTAATAAATCTTGTTTTAACTATTAGTGTAAGTGAATTGAGCTTTACTTCTTTTGCCTCAACATTCTGGATCCAACTTTTAAAAACATCCAAACCATAAATTTCTTTTAATTTATTTTGAACATCAGACCAGTTTTTTTTAAGGTCGTTGTTGTCTTGTAGTGCTGAGGTGTTTTCCATATTTTTTAAAGATCGTTGTTGTATATGAAGGTGATAATACTGCAAGAATTTTTTTAATTAAATAAAAAAAATAATTTTCTCTCATAAAGTGAAGTCCAAAAAACAATTTTTAAATCAACCAAGACTTGTTTAAAAAAAAATTAAAATAACTTTTGCTCGTTATAAGGGTGGTCTGTTTTTCTATTGAAAAAATACATAGGTCTGCTTTTTTTCTCAGCACAACTAGTAGATAAGGTAAAATTTTTAATACTACTTTTTAATCGTAGAAATTTTTTTAGATATTCTTGATATTTTTCTTGACGCAGTTTTTCTTTTTATAGATCCTTTTTTAGAAACCTTCATCAACTGAGATTGGAAGGTAGAAAAAAATTTATCAATTTTGGCTTTATCTCCGCTTTTAATTAGTTCTTCCATCTGAGTAATGGCACCTTTATATTTTCCAATACGCACTCTATTAATTGCGGTTTTTTTCTTAATTACTTTAGTTTTTTTTTTTGCAGATTTTGTATTAGCCATAAACGCCGCAAGGTATATAGCGCCCTTTATATATGGTCAACTACTATTCTACCTGACACTTTGTACAAAAAAAAGTTGCCCTACTGCTTATTACGGATCTTTGGATTATCCCCTTGCAACTACTCCTTGGACATCCCTGACCCTCCTTGCCATAAACCTTGAAAAAGTTTTGAAATTGTCCAGATTTCCCCTCCGAGTTGTGAAAATCTTTTATAGTAGAGCCTCCAAAAACAATAGATTTTTTTAGAATTTTTTTAATAGATTTAATTAATAAAATAATTTCATTGTCTTTTATTTTAAAAGACATTCTTCCAGGACTTATTTTGGATATGAAAAGCGCTTCATTTACATAAATATTTCCTAAACCACAAATAAAAGATTGATCCATTAGGGTATTCTTAATTGATTTTTTAAATCCCTTTATTCTTTCTTTGAAATAGCTAAAATTTAAACTTTTAGAAAGAGGCTCTACCCCTAAATGAATGAGGTGAGAAGATCTCAAAAGCTCCTGTTCTGTATAAAATTTAATAAAGCCAAACCTTCTTGTGTCATTATAAATCATGACATATTTTTTAAAAAAAAAGTATAAATGGTTATGTTTATTAATAGATGAGTTGGAGGAATAAAAACTAGTATCTAGCAGTGTGTTATTTTTACCTACTAGTATTCTTCCTGTCATTCCAAGATGAATAATGAAGAAAGTTTTATCCGAAAGATGAAAAATTAAATATTTAGACCGTCTTGTTATTTTTTTTATTTTCTTTTTAACAACGTTTTTTCTAAAATTTTTATTTATTTTGTATCTGAGACTATAATTTTTTATTTTTATATCTGTGATATACTGATCTTGTACATATTTCTGCAGTGTTTTTTTGGTAATTTCTACCTCTGGCAATTCAGGCATAAAGAATAAGCTACTATAAAATTATTAATGTTTTATATTTGTATATATTAAAATGAAAACTTCAAAATTAAAAAAGCAAATTGTAAAAAGTGTTTTTGATAAAGTTCATGATGAATATGATGTTATGAACGATGTGATGTCTCTTGGCTCTCACCGATTGTGGAAGAAAGAATTTGTTAAATTGATGAATGTTCAAAAAAATGAAACTATACTAGATATGGCTTCTGGAACTGGCGATATCGCGAAACTCATTGCCAAAAATTATAATTATACAAAAATAATTAGGGTAGATTCTAATTATTTAATGTTAAAGAAAGGCACTGAATCTTTTAAAGTTAATAAAAAAATAAGTGAAGTATGCTCTGCTGCAGAACAGGTTCCACTTAAAAGTGAAAGTATAGATATCTACGCCATCAGCTTTGGAATCAGGAACACGTTTGATGCAGAGAGGGCTACGCAAGAAGCATACCGATTATTAAAAAAAGGCGGCAAATTTATTTGCTTGGAATTCTACAAGGTAGAAAAGCCGATATTAAAGGAGCTATATAAGCTTTATTCTAAAATAATTCCCTCTGTTGGACAATTAATAGTTGGTGATAAGGGCCCATACGAATATCTTACTAGCAGTATTCAAAAATTTTATACTCAAGATCAATTTAAAGAAATGTTAAAACAATCTAAATTTAAGAATGTAAATTATATTAATTTGATGGGTGGAATTGTTTCTATTCACACTGCCTGGAAAATTTAAATGCTTCAAAAACTATACAGCTTATTTAAAATTGGAAGAACTTTAGCTAAAGCGGATGCTCTTGGCTATTTTGAAGAAATTTATGACCCCCCTCTATTAATTAAGATCTTGTTCAAAGTATTGGGATTTAGTTTAAATTCACGTAAACAAGATTTAAATATTCCCTCTAATGAGAAATTTGTTAATGCGCTAAAGGGCCTTGGTCCAACTTTCATAAAGCTTGGCCAATTTTTAGGAACACGTCCGGATATTGTTGGTGAAACTTTAGCTAAAGACTTGCAAAAATTGCAAGATCGAATGCCTGCATTTAGTCTTTCTATAGCCAAGGAAAGTTTAAGGACAGAACTGGGTGAAGAAACCTTTAAAAAGATCTCTAATATTTCAGAGCCTATTGCAGCCGCGTCAATAGCTCAAGTACATTTTGCATCTATTAACAATAGTGAAAAGCAAGTGGCTATAAAAATTTTACGTCCTAATATTGAAAATATTTTCAATAAAGAGTTAGAAGCTTTGATGCTGCTTGCTTATTTGGCAGAAAGTTTTTTGCCAAAAACTAGAAGACTAAAACTTGTTGAGGTCATTCATCTTTTAAAAGAAATAACTAGTATAGAAATGGATTTAAGATTTGAGGCAGCGGCAGCTAATGAGCTAAAAAATAATACAAGTAACGACCCTTTTTTCAAAGTTCCCTCCATATATTGGGATTTTACTAGCAAAAGAGTGCTAACTTTAGAAAAAGTTGAGGGAATACCCCTTCGAGAAATTGAAAAAATTAACTCCACAGAAATTAATAAAAAAGAATTAGCTAAATCTGTTATTCAAAATTTTTTAAGGCAAGCTGTCGGCGATGGTTTTTTTCATGGTGATATGCACCAAGGAAATCTTTTTGTTGATTTGGATGGTAATATTATTCCGGTAGATTTTGGTATTATGGGAAGACTGGATAAGAATAATAGAAAATATTTAGCAGATATTCTTTATGGCTTTATTGAAAGAAATTACGAAAAAGTTGCGGAAGTTCATTTTAAGGCGGGTTTAGTTCCTCAGAATGAATCAAAAGAATCTTTCTCTCAAGCTTTGCGCTCCATTGGTGAACCAATATTTGGCCAGTCTATAAAAAATATATCTGCTGGTAAGCTTTTGGCTCAATTATTTGAAATAACTGAAAAATTTAACATGACTACACAACCACAATTGTTACTCCTACAAAAAAATATGGTTGTTGTAGAAGGTGTTGCAAGATCCTTAGATGATGATGCTAATATATGGGATATATCCAAACCTATTTTGGAAGGTTGGCTCACAAGAGAAAAGGGTCCCAAGGCTATAATAGAACAAGCCATTCATACTACCGATGATATGGTAAGTAGGCTTCCTGAAATTCCTAAAATTATGGACCAGGCCACTAAGGCTTTGGAAGTTTTTATTTCACGTTCTGATGCTAGCTCTTCTGACCCTACTATCGCCAAGAATTTAGAAGTAGAAAAAACAAAACTCAAAAATGAGAAAAATTCATTTATTATTAAAATATTAGTTGCTGTAGTGGTTGCTCTATTAATATTTAAATAAAATCTATGGAAAGTTTAGACAAAAAAAAGATACTACTCATTATTTCTGGAGGAATTTCAGCCTATAAAACATTAGATTTAATTAGAAATTTAAAAAAGAGAGAGTGTGAAATTAAAACAATCTTAACAGAGTCAGCTAAAGAGTTTGTTACAAGCTTGTCTATTACATCTTTATCTCAGAATAAAGTTTACGAGAATCATTTTGACGTAAACAATGAACTAGAAATGGACCATATAACGCTTTCTAGATGGTCAGATATTATATTAATAGCGCCAACTACAGCCAACTTACTTTCTAGACTTGCAAACGGATCGGCTGATGATTTTATTTCGACAGTAGTATCTGCTTCCAATAAAGATATTTTTTTAGTTCCAGCTATGAATGTTGAAATGTGGAACAAGCCAGCCACAAAAGAAAATATAAAAAAATTACATAGCTATAATTACAAGTTTATTGGACCAGATAGTGGTGACCTTGCTTGTGGTGAGGTTGGTGAGGGCAAAATGTCGTCCATTAATGAAATTGAAAAAACTCTTGAACTTTATTTTATAAAAAAAAATAATAGCTTTAAAAACAAAAAAGTCCTTGTAACTGCCGGACCAACCAAAGAGTATATCGATCCTATAAGATATATTTCTAATGAATCTTCTGGTAAACAAGGCTACGAAATTGCAAAGAAGCTCCTTGATGCAGGATTTGACACTACGCTAGTAACTGGCCCGACTAATATAAATTATCCAAAAGAATTAAAGGTTATCAAAGTAATTGCTGCTGAAGAAATGCTACAGGCTTGCCAAAAACTATTGCCTGTAAACATTGCAATATGCACCGCTGCTGTTGTTGATTTTTCACCAGAATATAAAAAAGAAAAATTAAAAAAAATAACATTACTAATCATGATTTAAAATTGTCAGAAAATATAGATATTCTTAAATTTCTTTCTAATCAAAGTGAGCATAGACCAGGATTGGTTATTGGCTTTTCAGCAGAAACTGAAAATGTGTTGGAAAACTCTTTGAAGAAACTAGACAAAAAAAAATGTGATTGGATCATTGCTAACGATGTATCTGATAAATCTATAGGGTTTAATTCAGATAATAATGAGATAACTATAATTTATAAAAATAAAATGACAGAAAAAGTATCCAAAACATCAAAATCTGAGATAGCAAGTGAAGTGGTGACTCGAATTATAAAATCTTTAGGAGATTAGAATGCATGAAATTTTAATTAAAAAATTACACAGTGACGTCAATATTCCAAAATATGAGACGGAAGGGTCTTCAGGGCTTGACCTTGAGGCTTATATTGAAAAAGATCTGAGATTGTTATCAGGGGAAAGAAAATTAGTTCCTACAGGTGTTAGTGTGGCTATGCCTAATAATTTCGAAATTCAAATTCGTCCTAGATCGGGACTAGCTTATAAGAACGGAATATCAGTTGTAAATACCCCCGGAACTATAGATTCTGACTACCGTGGTGAAATAAAGGTGCTACTAATTAATCTGGGAACTGAGGCAGTTACTATTAAAAAATTTCAGAGAATAGCTCAAATGGTTATATGTCCTATCATTAAAGCCAATTTAAAAGAGGTACAGGAGCTTCCAGAAACAATAAGAGGTGCTGGTGGATTTGGCTCTACCGGTCAATAAAGTGAGAATTACAAACGATCAAATTAAAAGATACTCCGGACAAATCAATCTAAAAAAAATTAGCATTACGGGTCAAAAGAAAATAATTGATAGTAAAATTTTAATTATTGGACTAGGTGGATTAGGAACTCCAGCACTGACCTATCTTGCAAGAAGTGGTGTTGGGTGTTTTGGAATAGCTGACCCTGACAAAGTTTCTATTTCCAATTTACATAGACAGATACTTTATGATCAAAAAGATCTAAAGAAATCTAAAGCAGAGGTAAGTAAAAAAAAAATATTATTAACCAATCCCAAAATAAAAATAAAAATATTCAAAAGTAAAATTACAAAAAATAATATTGATAAAATAGCAAAAGATTATGATGTTATTTTGGATGGGACCGATAGCTTTATAAGCAAATTAACTATTAGCGATTATTGCAAGAAAAATAAGAAAATTTTAATCTGCTCAGCTATCAATAAATTTTTAGGGTATTTGTTTGTATTTAACTTTAAAGAAAAACAAAAGAAATCTCCTTGCTTAAAATGCTTTATGCCCAAAGCCCCAAGTAATGACAATAATGACTGTGAGTCCGAAGGAATCGTAGGCTCTATAGCGGGAATAATGGGCGTACTGATGTGTAATGAAACAATTAAAGAAATTTTAAATTTTAAAGAATCATTATGTGGAAAAATCCTGATTGTAGATTTAGAAAAAACAACTTTCAGAACTATCAACTTGCACAAAAATTGTCATAATCATCTGTAATGAGTGTTAAAAATTATTTGGCCTTTTTTTTATTTTTTTTTTACGCAACTGAGACTTTTTCCGATAGTGATTTAAAATACTTAAGCTTGAAAAATAACAAGGTGAATGTGAGAATTGCTCCCTCAAGAACTGCTCCGATTAAATGGATTTACGAAAAGAAAAGTTTTCCTGTCATAATTATTGACCAATATTACAATTGGCGAAAAATTAAAGATTTTGAAAATGATAGCGGGTGGGTGCACATTTCTCAACTATCTAGAAAAAGATCTGTTTTATTTGTTAAGGACGAAGTATTAATATTTAAAAAACCAACTACCTATTCCCGCCCTATATATAAAATTGGAAAATTAGAAGTTGCAGTAATAAAAGAGTGTTCTTTGAACTGGTGCAACGTGAAGAATAATCTTTTTTCAGGATGGGTAGAAAAAAATTCCTTATGGGGCTTAAATAAAAATGAGATTATGAACTAGTTTTATTTGCAAAAATTATTTATAAATAGCTATATAAAAAAATTATTAAAATATTTTCCAGCATGACCAAAAAAAACAATTATAATTATCAAGAGCTTCTTGACTGTGGCAATGGTAAAATGTTTGGTGAGGGTAATGCAAAACTGCCTGTTCCGCCCATGCTCATGTTTGACCGCATCACAACTATAAATAACAATGCAGGAGATTACAATAAAGGGTTAATAGAAGCAGAGTTAGATATCAAAAAAGACTTATGGTTTTTTGATTGTCATTTTATAAATGATCCTGTTATGCCTGGATGTTTAGGTTTAGATGCCATGTGGCAACTGGTTGGGTTTTTCTTGGGTTGGGATGGAAATCCTGGAAAAGGCAGGGCCTTAGGAGTGGCAGAAGTAAAATTCACTGGAGAGGTAACCCAAAAAATTACTTTGGCAAAATACATAATTCATATGAAAAAAATTATGAAAAAAGGTGAGACTTCTGTTGGTCTTGCAGATGGTGTGCTTTTGGCTGATAATAAGGAAATATATAAAGCTAAAAATTTAAAAGTAGGATTGTTTAAAGGAGGGCAGTAGTGAAAAGGGTAGTTATATCGGGACTAGGAATAGTTTCTTGCTTAGGAAATAATCAAGAAGAGGTTTACCAATCTCTTTTGAATGGAAAATCGGGCATTTCATTCTGCGAAGAGTACAAAGAGTACAATTTAAAAAGTCATATTCATGGGAAACCAAACATAAAGTTAGAAGATCATATAGATAGAAAGACAATTCGATTTATGGGTGCTGGTTCTGCATACAACTATATAGCCATGCAGGAAGCTATTAAAGATTCAGGCTTAGAAGACAAAGAAGTTAGTAATATTAACACAGGTATTATTATGGGTTCAGGCGGGCCCTCTATTGAAAATGTCGTTCTGTCAGTAGACAAAACTAGAGCCAAAACACCAAAATTAATGGGTCCATTTATTGTCCCAAGAACCATGGCAAGTACTGCATCAGCTACTTTAGCCGTTCCTTTTAAAATCAAGGGAACCAACTATACGATAAGTTCAGCCTGCGCTACTAGTGGTCATGCCATTGGAAACGCTATGGAATTAATTCAATATGGTAAACAAAAAATTATGTTTGCTGGTGGTAGCGAGGAATTACATTGGGCCATGACTGCTATGTTTGACGCAATGACTGCATTGTCTTCAAAATATAATGACACTCCTGACAAAGCATCAAGAGCATACGATAAAACAAGAGATGGTTTTGTGATTGCTGGGGGAGGTGGTGTATTAGTTTTAGAAGAATTAGAGCATGCCAAAGCAAGAGGAGCAAAAATTTACGCTGAATTAACAGGATATGGAGCGACCTCAGATGGGTATGATATGGTAGCTCCTTCTGGTGAAGGTGCTGTTCGATGTATGAACATGGCACTTAGTACTACTAAAAATAAAATAGATTATATCAATACGCATGGTACTTCTACTCCAGTTGGAGATGTTACAGAGTTAAGATCTGTTGCCGAAGTGTTTAAAGATAAAATTCCAAAAATTAGTTCAACGAAATCTTTATCTGGCCATCCTCTAGGAGCAGCCTCAGTTCATGAAGCCATTTATTGTTTAATTATGATGAAAAATAAATTTATTGCAGCCTCTGCCAATATTGGAGAGATGGATGATGAAACAAAAAAATTCCCTATCGTCACAGAAGTTCAAAAAAATGTAGAACTTAATGCTGTCATGTCTAACAGTTTTGGTTTTGGGGGAACTAACGCAGCACTAGTATTTGAAAAATTATCATCATGAAACTTTTAGAAAATAAAAAAGGCTTAATTATGGGAGTTGCAAACGAACGTTCTATTGCATGGGGAATAGCGCAAAAATTAGCTGAACATGGCGCAGAATTAGCTTTTACTTATGTTGGAGACGCACTTAAAAAAAGAGTTATTCCACTTGCAGAATCTTTAGGGTCTAAGTTTACTTTAGATTGCAATGTAGAAAACAAAGAACAAATTATTAAAACTTTTGCTGATATTAAAAAAGAATGGGGCAACATAGACTTTGTTATCCATGCTGTGGCTTTTTCAGATAAGTCAGAACTCAGCGGTGAATACTTAGATACTACCAGGGAAAATTTTTTAAAGAGTATGCTAATCTCATGTTTTTCTTTCACAGAAGTTGCTAAAGAAGCAGCTCCCATTATGAACGAAGGTGGAAGCATGCTGACGTTAACGTATGAGTCTACCAAAGTTATTCCTAACTATAATGTTATGGGAGTTTGCAAATCTGCATTAGAAACAAGCACTAAGTATTTAGCAAGAGACCTTGGTGGAAAAGGAGTTAGAGTGAACGCCATTAGCGCAGGTCCTATTAAAACATTAGCAGCTTCTGCAATTGGAGATGCTAAATTTTTATACAAATGGAATGCAGATCACTCTTTGTTGAAAAGAAACGTAGATATACATGATGTCGGAAATTCTGCGTTGTACCTAGTAAGCGATCTGTCAGGTGGTGTGACGGGTGAAATTCACTATGTAGATGCTGGATACAATAAAGTTGGTATGCCAGATCCTAAAAATATTACTTCCTAATTTGAAATTGTGAAAAATATTAGAAGATCTTTTTTAAAATTATTAGGATTTTCATATCTATCAACAATTTTACTACCTTATAATTTGGCACATTCTGCTGCTAAAAAAATTATTAATCCAAATCTTACCGAAGAACAAAAAAAAATTATGCTTGATCAGGCAACCGAAAAGCCATTTTCAAGTCCATTAAATTTTGAAAAAAGAAAAGGGTTCTTTCATTGTGCTAATTGTGATGCAAAGCTTTTTTCATCAGACGCTAAATTTGATAGTGGGACTGGTTGGCCGTCTTTTTCTGAATCTTTGCCTGGTGCTTTTAAAACTACCATTGATTATTCATTTGGAATGAAAAGAATTGAGTATTATTGCGCCAATTGCGGTGTGCATCACGGCCATGTATTTGATGATGGGCCAACTTCAACCCAAAAAAGATTTTGCAGTAATGGATTGTGTTTAATCTTTAAACCAGAAATTTAGTTTAAATTTATTAAATAATAAGGGGCGTTCTGTTGCCAGGTGCCCTAATCTGACTTTGTATCTTCTGTTACTTCTTTCATAGAAAGTTTAACTTTTCCTCGGTCAAACCCTACTACTTTCACAGAAACTTCATCACCTTCTTTAACGACATCAGAAACATTTTCTACTCTCTTGGCTGCAAGCTGAGATATATGAACTAGCCCATCTTGCTTTCCTAAGAAATTTACAAATGCACCAAATTCCATAATTTTTACTACTTTACCTTTATAGATTTTCCCCATTTCTGGTTTGGCAACAATATCTTTAACCATTTGCACTGCCTTCATTCTAGATTCTTCGTCAGCAGCTGCAATAGTAACCATACCATCATCGTTGATATCTAGTTTGGCACCTGAAAGTTCTACAATTTCTCTAATCGTAGCTCCACCTTTTCCAATCACTGCTGCGATATCTTTTTTATCTACTTGAATTCTTTCCATCTTAGGGGTGTTTTTAGAAAGCTCTTTTCTAGACTCTGTTAAAGCTTTTGCCATTTCACCTAAAATATGAATTCTTCCTTCTTTAGCTTGATCTAAAGCTTTCTCCATAATGTCAAATGTGATTCCTGTAATCTTGATATCCATTTGAAGAGAAGTAATTCCATCTTTAGTTCCCGCTACTTTAAAGTCCATATCTCCAAGATGATCTTCATCTCCCAAAATATCACTAAGGATTGAATAGTCATCACCCTCTTTAATAAGTCCCATTGCAATACCAGCAATTGGTGTTTTAATCGGTACACCCGCATCCATAAGTGCAAGCGATGCTCCACATACAGTTGCCATAGAAGACGAACCATTTGATTCTGTAATCTCAGACACAATTCTAAATGTGTAAGGAAATTCTTCTTTAGAAGGAAGTGAAGAATTAATTGCTCTCCATGCTAATTTACCATGACCAATTTCTCTTCTTCCAGTTCCAATACGTCCAACTTCTCCAACAGAATAAGGTGGGAAGTTATAATGAAGCATAAATCTTGATCGCTCAGCTCCATCTAAAGTTTCTAATCTTTGCTCATCATCTGAAGTTCCTAGAGTAGCCACAACTAAAGCTTGTGTTTCTCCTCTTGTAAACAATGAAGAACCATGCACTTTGGGTAAAACACCCACTTCACATTTAATATCTCGAACTTCGTTTAGTTTTCTTCTATCAATTCTTTTTGAATCTTTTAAAATTTGTGTTCGTACAATTTTTTTCTCAACACTTTTGAATTGGTCTCCGATTTCAACTTTAGAATAAGTCTCATCGCCTTCAAACATAGCTGTTACTTTATCTTTAGCAGCAGCAATTAAACCAGTTCTAATTTGTTTGTCAGATTCATCAAATGCTTTTTGTAAATCGTCAGCAACGGCTGAAGAAATTTTTTCTTTTAGCTCCGAATAATCTTTTTCTTCTATTTTCCATCTTTCTTTACCTGCCTCTTTTGCAAAATCTTTAATTAAATTAATGACTTCTTTAGCTTTGTCATGACCAAATTTAACCGCATCTAACATTTGTTTTTCTGATAGGCCTGAAGCTTCTGATTCAACCATCAATACAGCATCTTCCGTACCAGCAACAATTAATTCTAACTGCGAATCTTTAATTTGCTCTTTGGTTGGGTTTAAAACAAACTCTCCATCGATCATTCCTACTTTTGCAGCAGCTACAGGTCCCATAAAAGGAATTCCTGAAATAGCTAAAGCTGCAGAGCTTGCAATTAATGCTAATGCTTCTGGATCGTTTTCTTTGTCATATGATATTACTGTAGGCAGCACCTGAGTTTCATTTCTGAACGAACTCGGAAATAAAGGTCTAATTGGTCTGTCAATTAATCTTGATATTAATGTTTCAGCTTCTGTAGGTCTAGCTTCTCTTTTAAAGTAACCACCTGGAATTTTTCCAGCTGCATAATATTTTTCTTGGTAATTAACTGTTAAGGGGAAAAAATCCATATCTGGCTTTGCTTGTTTTGCTGCAACTGCAGTTGCCAAGATAACCGTCTCTCCACAAGTAAGCATAACCGCTCCGTCTGCTTGACGAGCTACTCTACCTGTTTCTAGTGTTAATTTTTTATCGCCCCAAGTAATTTCTTTTTTTGTGATGTTGAACATAAGTTTCTATTTACGCAAACCTAACTGCTCTAAGACTTTCTTATAAATAGATGGCTCTTTTTTGCTCAAATATTCTAGTAATTTTTTTCTTCGAGTAATTATTCTGCTTAATCCTGTGTTTGAGTGTTTATCTTTTTTGTTTTTAACAAAGTGCTCTGATAAGTATTTAACTCTCTCAGTTAAAATACCGATTTGAACTTCTGATGAACCGACGTCGGTTTTGTGTTTTTGCAATGATGCAATCACTTCTTTTTTTTCAATTTTTTTCTTTGGCATAATCCTTTATATATTTAAAATTCTTTTGGGATAAAAAAATCCAGACTTTAATTCTCCGAATGCGAGTACCTGGCTTTGATTTTGGGCAATTAAACTCTTAATATTTACTTCTCCAAACTCTTCCAACATGCTTACTTTCATTCCGTTTTTAATAAGCTTTATTCTTTCATCTTCTAATTTTATGGATGGTATATGTATTAAAACCTTTCGAATATCAAGCAAGTATTTATAAAAGTCCTCTTTTTCAACGTTTTTTATTAAAAAATCCATGGTCAGTGTATTTTTTTTTGAGAAATGACTATATCTGCTTCTTAAAATTTTAGACGCATAACCAAAAGTATTTAAAGCAAATGCCAAATCTCTAGCTAAGCTTCTCACATAAGTTCCAGATCCACAACTAACCAAGAACGATGTTTTGTTTTCATGATGAGAGACAACTCTCAAATTAAAAATAGTTACTTTTTGTGGCTTTAGCTCAAATTCCTCATTATTTCTTGCTAAGTCATAACATCTTTTGCCATTAATTTTTTTAGCTGAAAATTTTGGAGGGACTTGATCAATCTGTCCAATAAATAAATGAAGTACTTTATTAATTTCTTTTAGAGAAGGGATAATTTTAGATACATTGGTAGTCACTCCCTCAGAATCTAGTGTGTTTGTTTCTTCGCCCCAAAAAACTTCAAACAAATAATTTTTTTTTGCTTCCGCTAGATAAGGAATAGACTTCGTCGCCTCACCAATGGCTATTGGTAGAACTCCTTCTGCTAATGGATCCAGCGTTCCAGCGTGACCAATCTTTTTTAACTTAAATTTTGATTTGAGAACATTTAAACAATAAGTTGAAGTGTAGCCTTTAGGTTTGTAAATATTGATCCAACCATTCATTTTGGTTCTAGATTAGTAGAAATTAATTTTTCAATATTTTCAGCATAATCAAATGATTTATCAAGAACAAACCTTAAATCCGGTAAAAATTTTGCTGACCAGGAACTCTTTACTCTTTTTTTAACTTCGTATGAAAATTGGTTTAAAGTTTTAAAAGCAATCTCTGATTTATCTCCAGAAAGAGGAATAAAATAAACTATAGCGTGTCTTAAATCTGGACTAACCCTAACTTCTGTAATGGTAATATTTCTTGTTGAAATGTCGGGAAGAACTATTTGATCTTTAATGAAAATATTGGCTATAATTTTTTTTAGATTTTCGCCTGCTTTTAACTGTCTTTGAGTTAATGGTTTTGAAGTATTCTCATAATCCATTAAATTTCTCTTTCAATTGTGATTGTCTTAAAGAATTCGATCACATCTCCTTTTTTAATATCATTGAAATCTTTAATAGAAACACCGCATTCCAAGCCTGCTTTTACTTCTTTTGCTTCATTCTTTTCTCTAAAAAGACTGTTCACTTTACCTGTATAAACAACCGCACCATCTCGAAGCAGTCTTAACTCTGAATTATTTTTTATTTCACCCTCTGTAACTTTAACACCAGCAACTTTACCAGCTTTCGAAACGCTGAATACCTCTAATACTTCGCAAGTTCCTTGGCCTTGCTCTTCCGTCTCTGGAGCTAACAAGCCAGATATTTTTTTGGTTATATGATCTAGTGCTTCATAAATTATATTAAAGTAAAGTATTTCTAATTTATAACTTCTAGCTAAATCTTTTGCTTCCTTATTTGGTCTAATATTAAATCCTAATAAAATAGCATTCGAAGCTTTTGCTAAAGTGACATCTGTTTCTGTGATAGGCCCAACGGCTGATAAAATAATTTTTGTCTTAATGTTTTCAATTTTAATTTTTTCAATTGCATTAGCTAAGGCTTCTAGAGATCCGTTAACGTCTGTTTTTAAAATAATATTATATTCTTCTTCTGGATCAGACTCTCCAAAAATATCAGTTTTTTTGTTACCTGCTAGTTTTTTGTTTTTAATCTCTTGTTGTCTATACTCTACAATTTCTTCAACCTTAGAATCATTTTCTACAACAACAAAATCATCTCCTGCATTAGGGGCTCCCTGAAAACCTACAATCTCTACCGGCGTGGACGGACCTGCTTCATTAATTAAATCTCCTCTGTAATTGTAAATAGCTCTTACTTTTCCATTAGAAGCACCACTAACGAACAAATCTCCTTTTTTTAAAGTACCTTTCGCAATTAAAACTGTAGAAACTGGACCTCTTCCTTTATCTAGTCTTGATTCAACTACAACTCCTGCAGCTGCAATAGAAGGGTCTGCTTTCATATCTAAAATTTCTGATTGTAATAAAATTAACTCTTTTAATTTATCTAAATTAGTTTTTTTTAATGCGGATATTTCTACGCTCAAAACATCTCCTCCCATTTCTTCAACTATCAGTTCATGTTCTAAAAGTTGGTTTCTAACCTTTGTGGGATCTGCACCTTGTAAATCACATTTATTAATAGCAACAATAATAGGCACTTGTGCCGCTTTAGCATGTTGAATAGCCTCTATCGTTTGAGGTTTAATTCCATCATTGGCCGCAACTACTAAAATAACAATATCTGTAATCTTGGATCCTCTAGCTCTCATTTCTGTAAATGCAGCATGTCCAGGAGTATCTATAAATGTAATCAAACTTTTATCATTCACATTTACTTGGTAAGCTCCTATGTGCTGAGTAATACCCCCATGCTCCGAATTCACTACACTTGCATCTCTTAAAGAATCTAGGAGAGATGTTTTTCCATGATCAACGTGCCCCATTACAGTGACAACTGGTGGTCTTGAAACTGCATTTTCTAAGTCTTTATCCTTAGATAGAATATCTTTCAATAACTGATCTGGCTCTTCTTCTATAAGAATTTCGTGTCCAAATTCTTTTACAATAAATTCTGCTGTGTCTTGGTCAATCGTATGATTAATAGTAACTTTTACATTTTTAGTTAATAGATATTTAATAACTGTATTGGCTCTTTCTGCCATTCTATTAGCCAATTCTTGAATGGTAATAACTTTTGGAATTTTAACTTGTCTGATTACTTTTTGCCCGTCTGTATCTTGACCACTTTGTTTTTTAAAAAGTTTTTCTCTGGATCTTTTCACTGCTGCAAGACTTCTGACTTGAACCTCTTCTTCTTCTGATAGTGCTTTGGTGACTGTTAAACGATAATCTCTTTTTTTCCCAGCTGCTTTTTTATCGGCTTTTTTAGATAGCTCTTCTTGAATTTTTATTTTTGCCCACTCTTTAGCTGATTTAGGCTTTTCAGGGCTCTTTGCAGGTTTAGTTGTTGGTGAAGGTTTACTTTCAGGAGTAGTTGTACTATCCGATTTCTCGATTACAGGATTGGGAACTTTTGGTTCTTCTTTTTTTCCAAAAATAACAGATGTTTTTTGTGCTTGTTTCTTATTTACCGAACTGGGTGCATTACCAGTAAAATTTTTTAGAGTTAATTTTTTTTTTTTCTTTCGTGCTCATTTTTATTCACCTTGGTATTCATTAAATGTCGAAAACTTTTTTTCTAGCTCTCATAATCAAGTCATCAGCATCTTTTCTAGAAATATCAAACTCCTCAAGTATACCATCAAATTTTTCTCTTTTACCTTTGATTTCATCATACCCACCGATTAACTCATCCGTAGCCAATTCTGCAAAATCTTTTAGAGTTTTAATGTTATCCTCACCTAGAATTAAAAGCATTCCAAGACTAAGGCCTTTATGGGTAGCCAAATCATCTTCTATACCCAATTCTTTTACTTTTTTAGATACTTCCTCAGCTTCTTCTTGAATGTATTCTTTTGCTCTATTTTGAAGCTCTGTCGAAGTCTCTTCATCAAAACCTTCAATTTTTAAAAACTCAGGCAAACTTGCATTTGCGATTGCATTGATTGTCGGAAATCCTTCAGCCACAAGAAGTTGAGCCATAGTTGTATCTATTTCTAAACTCTTAACTAATTTTTCAGTGTTGTCTTTAAATTCAGTCTGTCTTTTTTCTGATTCTTCCTTATCTGTAAGTATATCAATCTCATAATCTAATAGCTTAGATGCCAGTCGAACATTTTGACCACGTCTTCCAATTGCTTTACTTAGATTGTCCTCATCAATAACTACTTCGATTCTTCTATCATCTTCCGCAATGATAACTTTCATAACTTCGGCAGGAGATAAAGCGCTCTTAACTAAAGAAGATGCGTCTTCCGTCCAATTTATAATGTCAATTTTTTCTCCTTGCAATTCGTTAACGATAGCTTGAACCCTACTACCTCTCATACCAACGCAGGCACCAACTGGATCTATCGAACTATCTTTTGATTGAACGCATATTTTGGCTCTACTACCTGGATCTCTAGCAACCGATTTAATTCCAATTGTACCTTCATAAATTTCTGGTACTTCTTGATGAAATAATTTTGCTAAAAATTGCGGATGCGCTCTAGATAAAAATATTTGTGGTCCTTTGCTCTCTCTTCTTACATCGTAGCAGTATGCTTTAATTCTATCTCCATTTTTTAAATTTTCTCTTGGAATAAGCTCTTCTCTTCTTATGATTGCTTCTGATTTTTGCAAATCTACAATTACATTGCCGTATTCGGATCTTTTAACTATGCCACTTAAAATCTCTCCTACCTTATCTTTAAATTCTTCAAACTGCCTATCTCTCTCAGCGTCTCTAATCTGATGTGATATAACTTGTTTTGCAGTTTGCGCAGCTATTCGTCCAAAATCTACTGGTGGTAATTCTTCATTAACTATATCGTCAATCTTAGCCTCACTATTTTTTTCAAGTGCTTCCCCTAACCCTATTTCAGAGTGGGTATTCATGACTTTTTCAACTACTTTTAATTTTCTTCCAAGCTCAATTTTTCCTGTAGCTCTATCTATTACAACGTAAATTTCGTTTTCATTTCCATATCTAGTTTTGGCAGCTTTTTCTATGGCACTTTCCATTGAAGTTAAAACCAAGTCTTTGCTTATAGATTTCTCATCAGCAACAGCATCGGCTATTCTAATTAATTCAGTACTATCAATTCGGTTATTTAGCATTTTGATTTTTAGTAAAAAAAAAGGGCCTAAGCCCGTTTTTTAATTTGTTAATTTTCCTGGAAATTACTCCAATATTTAAGATTTTACAATAACTAAAAAATTAACCTTATTTCCTAACTTTTTGGCTCTTAAAAAGTATTTTGTTTGGCCAAGGTGTTTTACGTCTATTTTTTTGTGAACAATTGGGATTTTTTTTAAAATCCTTACTTTCCAAACAGTCCTGAACAGATTCAAAATAATCCTGATTGTCTGTTGCAAAATATAGCTTCCCATTTTTATCTAGTCTTTTTACAATATTCTTTAAAAAAGGCAGCTGAACAAGTCTACGCTTGTGATGTTTTTTTTTATGCCAAGGATCGGGGAATAAAATAAAAATTTCTTTAAAGTAAATTTTTTTATACTTTTCTAAAAATTTTTCTACAGGATCGGGATAAACTAAAATGTTGTCTATGTTTTGTTTTACGCAGCTATAGATAACACTGACTACTCCATTGATAAAAGGCTCTATGCCAATAATTTGACTATTTAAATTATTTTTTGATAATTCAATCAAATTATGCCCCATGCCAAATCCTATTTCTAGGATATTGGGAGCGGTTTTTTTTATTTTTTTAAAATTAAATTGAAAATTTTTAAGATTTTCGTCTAGAATTTTTTTTTTTCTAACGAAATTTTACGAGACTGAATTCGTCCAAAGAATATTTTTTTTTTAATCACTACACTTCTTTTTTAAAAACATTTACCATATCTGTTTTTTCCCAGCTAAACGAACCATCTGCTTCTGGAACTCTTCCAAAGTGTCCGTACGCTGCTGTTTTTTTATAGATTGGTTTATTCAATTCTAATTTATTTCTTATTCCTCTTGGGCTTAAATCAAAATTATCTTGGATAACTTTTGTAATTTGATCTACTAATTTTTGATCTTCTTGAAAAATATCTAAATAAATAGAAAGTGGTTGAGAAACTCCAATTGCATACGACAATTGGATCACTGCTTTATCTACGATTCCTGATGCAACTATATTCTTTGCTAAATATCTAGCTGCGTACGCTGCAGATCGATCTACTTTGCTAGGATCTTTTCCTGAAAATGCTCCACCACCATGCAATGCTGCTCCACCATACGTATCAACTATAATTTTTCTACCTGTTAATCCCGTATCACCGTCCGGTCCACCAATGACAAACTTTCCTGTAGGGTTGACATAAAACTGATCTTCTGGACAAGACCAATCCTTTGGAAGAATTTTTTTTACATAAGGCCTGATCATTTCTTTTACTTCATTCTGACCAATCGATTCATCGTGTTGTGAAGAAATTACTACTGAGCTCACACCTATGGGCTTACTGTTTTCATAAACAACTGAAATTTGACTTTTTGAATCTGGACCCAATAATTTTAAATCTCCACTTTTTCTTGCGATAGCCATTTCTTTTAAAATTTTATGAGAATAGGTAATTGGTGCTGGCATTAATTCTTTCGTCTCATTACATGCGTATCCAAACATGATTCCCTGATCTCCAGCTCCCTCATCTTTTTCATTTCCGCTAGAATCTACACCTTGGGCAATATCTGCTGACTGCTCATGCAAATAATTAAAAAATTCAAAGTTTTTCCAATGAAAGTTTTTTTGCTCGTATCCTATATTTTTTATCTGCTCTCTTACAGCTTGCTCGATAACCTGAGGGTCAATTTTTGGACCTCTAATTTCTCCTGAAAGGATAATCTTATTAGTAGTTGCAAGCGTTTCACAGGCGACTCTACTTTCGTTAAACTCTGAGAGATATAGATCTAAAACAGTATCTGAAATAATGTCACATACTTTGTCTGGATGACCTTCTGAAACCGATTCACTTGTAAATATATAATTTTTATTCATTGGTTTTTTCTAAAAAGAAAAATGAATATACAACTAACAAAAGTAAGTAAATAAAAAATAGCATTTTCAAACTCACTAAACAGTGTTTTTTTATTTAACTTGTAGATATCCACAGCAATACTTGATTGATTCGAAAAATCAGTAGTTTTAGCTAATCTGCCATTGGGCATTATACTACTAGTTAGGCCTTGATTGGTTGATCTAACTACCTGTTTACCTTGCTCTATGGCTCTATACTTAGAGTGAACAAAGTGCTGAATAGTACCAATCGAACGATTGAACCAACCATCTTCCGAAATATTTAAAATAAAATCGTATTCCTTTTTTTCAATATTAATTGATCCAGAAAATATAATTTCATAACAAATTAAAGGTAAAAATTTAATATTATTAATATTTAATGTGACTGGGTTTCTTTTTTCTCCTTTGGAAAAAGAGCCATACCCAAATGTAATTTTTTTAAAATCTATTTTTTCAAGCAAGTTATAAAAGGGAACAACCTCGCCAAAAGGAACTAAATTTATTTTGTCATAGGTTGAAAGTATTTCAGCCTGATTATTAAGCAGTACAAGACTATTATAAAACCTATTTCCTTCGTAACGGATAGATCCTAGTACGATGTTATGATTGTTAGAAAAATTATCATAAAAAAGTTTTTTATAATTTTTAGAATTATCGAGATTAGACAAAACTCCCTCAGGCCAAACAAATAGCGTTTGGGTATCTTTATACATTTTTGGTTTACTAATATTAATTAACCGATTGACATACTGCTCTTCATTATTGGTTAAAGTTAAATCTATTATTTTTTGGTTTGGTTGAAGCAACACCACCTTAAAATTTGGAATTTTTTTTAAGTTGTTATTATTAATTATGCTTTGACCAAAAAAAAAGTTTACACAAAGTGTAAAAACTATAGACGAGACAATTATGAGCAGTTTTTTGTAATGAAAATGTTTTAGCGCAAGATATGGAAGACAAAAAATAAATATTGTAAATAAATTTAAAGAATAGGTTCCAACAAAACCTAATACTTGAAGACTCTCTAACGACCAACTCCAGGTGTATGCAAATAAATTCCAAGGAAAATCAAAAAAAAGATTGCCCCTCATAAAATCTAAAGCTGAAAGCGCAACTGAAAAAACAATAATAAAATAAAAATTATTTGAAATGATTTTCTTAATTAACATGCTTGCTAGCCCATAAAAAACAGCGACTACTGATGGCAAAACCACTAGCGTTAATGGTTTTAAAATAGCTAAGTTATCATCAAAGTTTAGGGAATATGTAATCCAGTATAGACTAAACAAAAAATAACCATAACCAAATAAAAATCCAATATAAAAAATTGATTTTCTCGTTTGATCTTTATTTACAAATAATAAATATAGTAATGTGGGAAAAATCAAAAACCCTAATGCAGTATAGCTGTAAGGAGGAAGGATTAACGAAAGAATACTACCTAAAGAAAGAGATACTAAATATTTATTTTTCTTAAAAAGAAAATTTTTCATTTTTAAGATTTTGTAATCTTAAGAACTTTAATTTTTCTAGGATCGGCATCTATAATTTCAAACATATAATTGGGAATATCTTTTATAATTTCTCCCTTTTGTGGAACTCTGTTTACAATAGAGAAAATATAACCACCAAGCGTTTCTATGTTTTCTATTCCAAATTTAATATTTGCCATTTTTTCAAATTCATCTAATTCCATTGTTGCATTGGCAATAAAAGTGCTTTCATTAATTTTTTTAAATTCTGTCACATCATCATGATCATGTTCATCTTGAATCTCTCCAACAATTTCTTCTACTAAGTCTTCGATCGTCAATAACCCATCTGTTCCACCATGCTCATCTATTACCAATGCCATATGTAGCTTTGTAGATTGCATTTTTAATAAAACATTCAAGATAGGCATTGAAGGTGGCACAAACAAAACATCTCTCATAATTTGCTGCAAATTAAAATCAGCTTGTGAACGTTGGTTGGTAAAATTGATGAGGTCTTTTACGTGTACCATTCCCATCACATCATCTAGATCTTTTCTAAAAATTGGAATTCTAGAATGAGATTCGGTGTTAATAATTTTAATTAGAGTATTAAAGTCAGAATCATAACTTGCACTAACAATTTCAGCTCTAGGTATCATTATGTCAGCTGCTTTTAACTTATTGATAGTTAGTATATTTTCAAGAATTGTTTTTTCTTTATTCGATAGACCAGAACTTCTATTTCCAGCTCCAGAATTCTCATCAATTGCATCTTGAATGCTTTCCCTTAAATTATTTTGTTCAGAAAAACCCAAGGTTTTTTTTAATTTTTTGATAAAACTATCTTGTTTAATTTGAGTCATACAATAGCTAAAAGTTTTCTTTCCAAAGAATGCATCTCTTTGTAATTTTTTAAATTATCATGTTCGTATCCAACTAGGTGCAAACATCCATGGATAAATATTTTATTAACGTACTCTACAAAGTTAGTTTTTTGTTTTTTTATGTAATCATATGAAAAAGCCAAATCTCCAAGATAAATGTTATTCACTGTAGGTAATTTTCTTTTTAAGAAAAAGTTTTTTTCATGGTGTGGAAAAGATAATACATCTGTATCTTTTAAGATTCTTCTGAAGTCTTTATTTAGTTTTTTCATTTTAGTCTTATTAGTTAATAGAACTGATATTTCTAAATTTTTTTTTGGCTTGTTCTATCAATAGAAGAATAAATTTTTTTAACATTTTTTTTTAACATTTTTTCAATTGTGGGTATTTCTTTTCTCCACTTAGAATCTTCTACAATAATGTTGACTTTAAACATCTAAAGAATTTTTTTTATAGGCTTCAATTATTTTTGAAACCAACGGATGCCTTTGCACATCTAATGCATCAAATGTAACAATTTTAATTTCATCGATATTGCTTAGAACGTTAGCAGAATTCATTAATCCAGATATTTTTGAATTCGGTAAATCAATTTGTGTAGGATCGCCATTAACAACCATGGTGGTATTTTTTCCTAGCCTTGTTAGAAACATTTTAATCTGAGTTTCTGTAGCATTTTGTGCTTCATCCAAAATAACATATGAATCTTTTAAGGTTCGTCCACGCATAAAAGCCAGTGGGGCGATTTCGATTGATCCATCTTCTATTTTTTTATTCATTTTATCATGTCCAAGAAGCTCACTTAAGGAATCGTACAAAGGAATTAAATAAGGATCAATTTTTTCTTTTAAATCTCCTGGTAAAAAACCCAAATTTTCTCCAGCTTCTACGGCTGGCCTTGATAAAATTATTTTATTTACCTCGCCTGAAATTAACTTGTGGACAGCCACTGCTACAGGTAAAAAAGTTTTTCCTGTACCAGCCGGTCCAATTGCATAGATAATATTGTTATTTTTTAAAATTTCTAAATATATTTTTTGTTTTTCGGTTCTTGCATAAACAGTTTTCTTTGGAGTCTTAACAGAATAGTTGCTGTCACTATTTTTTTCTTCAAGATCCATAACATCATTTTGAGAATCCTTACTTGTAAAATTATATAAAGACTTAACATCTTCATCATCGATATGATTTTTTTCTAATGATTTTTTTAGTAACTTATTGACCACACTAGTAATAATATTTGTATCTTTTTTCTTTCCTTTAATTGTAATCAAATTCCCCCTTAAACTAATCTTAGTGTTTGATATTTTTTCTAATAAAATAAAATTTTCATCATGAACCCCACTTATTTTGGTTAAAGAATGATTATTTTTAACCTGGATATTCACAGCATCATTGCCTGAATCTAAAATTTGCAAAAAATTATTTGATAAAACTGGCTTACCCATTAATTGCTATCAATAGTGCCCCATAAATTGTGTCTGTTACTAGATTTAACTTCAATAATTTCTATTTGTCCTGGAGTGCATTTGTTACCTTCTATAAATACAGGCTGCATATATTCATTTCTACCAAAAAACTGATTTCCTTTTTTTGTAATATTTTCTACTAACACTTTAGTTTTTGAATTAACCTTACTATCATTAAATTTTCTTTGTAAATCAAATAGTTTATTTTGTAATACTTCTAGTCTAGTGGCACTCTCTTCTTTTGGTATTTGATCAAAGTCCACTGCTGGAGTTCCCGGTCTTTGGCTGTAAACGAACGAGTAGGAATTAGAAAACTTTACCTTATCTACAAGATCCAAAGTATCCTCAAAATCTTTATCTGTTTCACCTGGATATCCTACGATAAAATCACTAGAAAATTCAATATCTTTTTTAATATCCCTAAATTTATCTATTAATTTTAAATAAAATTCCCTTGTATGTTTTCTATTCATGGATTCTAAAATTTTATTAGATCCAGACTGTACGGGCAAGTGTAACTGTGGCATAAGCTTATCTTGGTATTTAAATGCATTAATAAGATCTTCGTCAAAATCATTTGGGTGAGAAGTGGTAAATCTAATCCTTTCCAATTTTTTTATAGAAGCAACTTTGTCAATTAATCTAGAAAGATTAATGTCTTTATTTTTATAACCACTTACATTTTGACCTAATAAAATTATTTCTCTTGTTCCGGCATCAACTAAGCCTTGCACTTCATTATATATTTGGTCGGGACAACGAGAAAATTCTGGACCCCTTGTGTAAGGCACAACACAAAATTTACAAAATTTATCACATCCTTCTTGTATGGTGATAAAAGAAGAAACTTTAGATGAAATATTTTTATAATTTTCTAAAGAATCAAATTTATCTGAAACATCTAGATTTGTGTTGAAACTTTTAGTTTTGTTCTTTTGATAATTTTTTATTAACTCTGGAAGCTTGTGATAAGCTTGAGGTCCGACAACTATGTCCACAAAATCACTTTTTTCAAATACCATCGAAGATTCGGCCTGTGCAACACATCCAGCTAATACAAATAATGGTTTTGATTGTTTGCCTCTTAAAATTTTTTTTATTTTACCTATATCGGAATAAACTTTTTGGGTTGCCTTTTCTCTTATGTGGCATGTATTAAATATAAAGCAGTCTGCTTTCTCGACTTCTTCTATTCTTTTATAGTCAATTGTAGAAAGTAAATCTGCAATACGATTGGAATCGTATTCATTCATTTGACAACCGAAAGTTTTTATTACAAAATTTTTAGACAATTATTTTTTCTTTTTTTTACAGTATAGCTCTAATCTATGATCTACCAATTGATAACCAAGCCTATCAGCAATTTTTTTTTTTAGAATTTCAATCTCTTCGTCTACAAACTCCAAAATTTCCCCAGAAACAATATCAATCAAATGGTCATGATGATTTTCTGTAACTGCTTCATATCTCGATCTGCTTTCCTTAAATTCATGCTTGTCGATAATATTAGACTCTTCTAACAATTTGACAGTTCTATACACAGTCGCAATACTAATTTTTTTATCTACTATGATGGCTCGTTTATGAAGCTCATCTACATCTGGATGAAACTTTGTGTCCATAATTGTTTCCTCTAAAAGCTTTACAATTACTTTTCTTTGGTCTGTAAGTCTTAAACCTTTATCTATACATTTTTTTTCTAGATTTATGGCGAAGGGGGAGGTTTTGTTGATCATAGCGCTAATTTTTAGTAATTAGGAGTTATATTTTTTTCAATAATTAATTTTTGTTTAACTAATAATTCAATTTCTTTATGCGTATATTTAAAAGGAATTAAATTATTCTTAAAAATACCATTGTATTCATAATTAGAAACAATTTTTTTCTTTCTTAAAAGGCTTTCAAATTGCTTTTTTTCAAGCTGTTTGGTCTTTTTACTTATATCTAAAAACTTGCTATTTATATTTAAAATTATTTTACTCAATCCCTTATTTTTTTTTAATTATTTTGTACAGATGGTAATTTGAAATACCGACAAGTTTTATCTTTTTAATCATGGACAATACCTTCATACAGCTCAGTATATTTCTTAAACCGGCATAACTTCCTGGTCCTAAATTAACTATCAGTAATTTTGCCCTGTGGAGTTGAATTGCGTTTTTTTTCAAAATTAAATAAAAATCATTAGAAAAATTGTCACTTTTTAAATATTTTTTTATTATAATTTTTTTTTTAATACTAAAATTTGATGTAATTATTAAAGAATTGAGAGTAGAATCTACTGATATGAAATTAGGAACTATCACTAAAAAAATTACTTACCTTCTCATTGTGTTTATGGGATTTAATTTATCAAATGTTTTTGCAGAAAGCATTAAGGAAAAAGGCATTGTAACTTTAATGTACCATAGATTTGAAGAAAATAAATATCCATCTACAAATATAAAAGTACATGACTTTAAGGAACAGATTGAACTCATAAAAAATTCTCAAAATGAATTCATTAATTTTAACCAGCTAAAAAGTATTTTGATTGACAAGCAAACCTACACAGGGAAAAAAATCTTAATCACCATTGACGATTCATTCCAATCTTTTTACCAAAATGCCTGGCCTATATTAAAAAAGGAAAATGTCCCTTTCATACTTTTTGTAAATACTCGAGAAGTCAATGATAAACATGCTAACTACATGAGTTGGGACCAAATAAGAGAAGTACATCAATCAGAAATTGGTACGATAGGTGCCCATAGCTTCAGTCATGAATATCTAGTGAAGCTAAGCCAAAAAGATGTTGTTCAAGATATAGAACAATCTAATCAAGATTATTTAAGAGAATTGGGGTTTATCCCAGAAGTTTTTTCTTACCCTTTTGGAGAATATAGCAGTGAAATTAAAAAATTAATTAAAGACTCTAAATACAAATTGGCATTCGGACAACATTCTGGAGTAGTGCACCAAAAGGAAGATTTATTTGAACTTCCAAGATTTCCAATCAATGAAGCTTACGGAAAAATAGACAGATTTAATTTTATTATTAACACTGTCCCATTGCCACATAAGTTTTATAAACCAGAAAACAAACTTATCACTTCTAACAACCCTCCTGCTATTGAAATAGAGTTTACTAATAGTGCAAAAGGAATTAATTGCTTTTCGAATGAAGGTGGACAGTGGGGGCCTAGTGAGATTGCTTTTTTAGAAAAGAATTGGATAAAAATTATTTTAAAAAAACCATTTAAGACAAGAAGAGGAAAAATAAATTGCACACTGAAATTGAGTGATGGAACGTGGGGATGGTTTGGAAGACAATATGTTCTTAAAAATTAAACAATATTAGGCTTTTTCTTCTGGGATAGTACCGATTCATCAAAATCTGTAAGTGAGTTTTGTTCAATAATTTTTTTTAGCCTCTGAACATAA
Organism: Candidatus Pelagibacter sp. IMCC9063; assembly: GCF_000195085.1. Lineage (NCBI taxonomy): Bacteria > Pseudomonadati > Pseudomonadota > Alphaproteobacteria > Candidatus Pelagibacterales > Candidatus Pelagibacteraceae > Candidatus Pelagibacter > Candidatus Pelagibacter sp. IMCC9063. The sequence continues at coordinate 322,258 of NC_015380.1, forward strand.
ACACCTCCAATTTCTGAATATTTATTTAGATATTGGGATAGCTCTAAACCAAAAACTCTGTTTTTTTCTTTTCTCTGTATCGCTCTAGCTTTCCTAAATTCATTGTAACTTTGATGTGTATTTAGATTTTTTTTATAGGAAGATATTGATGCTCTGATAATCTTAAAACTCAAAACTTCAAATTTTTGCTCTTCCCCTCGGTCATTTGGTACTATTCCTTTGCCTTTTTTCCATGTTCTGGCTCCATACAAAGAATTTCCTTCCATCGCGAATCTAGAAGTTCCCCATCCAGTTTCATAGGCGGCCTGCGCAATTGCTAAAGAAGGGGGTATCACGTCCATTCTTTTTTTTAGCTCTTCAATTTCACTAGTGTTAACCTTATACTCCTTGAACTTTTTATCTAACCAGACTGTTTCTTGCTCACTAAGACTTTTTTCCCTTGATATCTGATTTAAGTAATTTCTATCTTCTAGAATTTTATTATTTTCATAAATAACTAAGGGCAGAATAACTTTTATAAAAAGTTTCTTTCTATCTCCTATGTTGTCTATATTGGCAATACCAGTAGGTAATTTTGATAAAAAAACTGGGTCTACTGCTTTTCCTTGTCTAATATCTTTTAAATTATAATTCTCCTCTTCAAAAAGGCTTATAATAGTTCTTGCACTGATATTATTTCCAAATCCCAAAATCTGCTTGTCTGAATATCCTGAAGAAAGTTGTTTTTTTTGTTTTGGGCTAAAAGGTTTTTTATTACTAACAGATAGATTTTTATCAATTACAAAAATGTCTTCTTGTGAATAGATGTTTTCAACTATTTTTTTATCGTTATCAGCATTTACAAAATTGGAGTTTTGAAAATTTGGTTTGTATAAAATAGCAAATATTAAAAAAGCGATTACACTTCCCTTGGCATAGCTATAATTGTAATGTTTTTTTAGTGGTCCAGTTAGACGCTGATTGGACTTTCCAAGAATATTATTATTAAATTTTTTGAAGATATCAATAAAGTCAATTGACTTTTCAAGGGTTCTTTTAAATTTTTTTTTAATTAATTTTTTTTCATAGGCAAGGTTGTCTTTAATTCTTAATAAACTTAAATTTATCTTCCTTTTCAATTTTGGCAAATATGAACGACTCATTTAAATCTACTCTATATTTACTGCAATTACTGAATTCACTTCAGGAACATAGTGCTTGATCATTCGTTCCACTCCTTGTTTTAAGGTAACGGTAGAGCTTGGGCATCCTGCACAGCTTCCTTTCAGCATTACTTCAACTATTCCATCTTTGTAAGACTTTAATTGAATGTCCCCCCCATCCATAGCAACCGCTGGGCGGATTTTGTCATTGAGCACTTCTTCAATTCTTTGGGAAATTTCATCTTTGAATTCAAAAGACTTCTCAAAAGACAAGGCCTCAAAATCAGCATTTACTTCTTCTGAAAGAATTTTTAGAATATTTTCTTTTATTTCATTCCAATCTTGTGAGGATTTCTTTTTTATAGTTACAAAATTAGAATCTATATAGATAAGTTCAGGCGAAACTTGATCAAATAATTTTTCTGCAAACTTAATTTCTTTACAATCCTCTATTGATTTAATCTCTTTAGATCCAGATTTGACAATATCAAAATCAAATACAAATTTTTTAGACTCGGGGTTTGGTGTGTCTGTTAATGTAATCATATAAATATTATAGAGTATTATTATCTTAACATAGATCTATCAGGACTCAAACTTCTGTTTATGCAATTAAATCTATCTCTTTTTCACTTAGAAAGCCCGGGATAATAACCATAGGTATAGACAGATCTTTTATTTTTTTTCCTGTCAAAGCTTTGATTAATGGTCCTGGTTCTTCGTTATTGGCTCTAGAGGCTAGAACAAGAAACCTAATATTTTTATCTTCTTCAACTAGTTTTAAAAGCTCTTCGCAACGATCTCCTATTTTAATAATCACCTCACTTTCAATCTCAAATCTAGATTTAATTTTTTGTGCCCACAATCGACATAATTTTTTGGCCTCACTAGTAGCCTCTTGTTCAATGAGATTTTCAATTCTAGACCACTGTGCATTAAGCGCTGGATCCACTATGTACAACAGAGACAGCTCTCCCTCTGTATGGATAGCTCGGTTTGCTGCAAAATAAATAGCCTTTTCTAGTTCTTCACTTTCATCTATAACGATCAAGAATTTTTTTTTCATTAGACCAATCCTACAATTTTTTTTATTTCCATTAAATTAGTATTCGCAACTTCTTGGGCTTTTTTACTTCCGTCTTTTAAAATTTGTTTTAAAAAAACTGGATCTGATTTCAATTTTATAATTTCTTTTCCAATCGGGCAAATTTTCTCTATAAGTAACAAACCAAGTTCTTTTTTAAATTCTGAAAAGGCCTTTCCATTCCAATTGGTAATTACATCTTGCATTTTTTTACCTGTCAACGCGGAAAAAATATTAATTAAATTTCTTGCTTCGGGTCTTGTATTGCTTTTGAGAATACTCTCACTTATTGCCTCACTATCTGTTTTTCCTTTTTGAATTTTCTTTAAAATTAAATCAGCATCATCTGTTAGGTTAATTCTTGATAGATCCGATTCTTCTGATTTGCTCATTTTTTTCGTTCCATCTCTTAGACTCATAACTCTTGAAATGTTCTCTGGGATAATGGGTTCGGGGGTTACAAAAAAATCATTGGCTTTAAAATCATTATTAAACTTTATTGCTATGTCTCTACAAAGTTCTAGATGTTGCTTTTGATCCTCTCCCACAGGCACATGTGTTGCTCTATAAAGCAAAATATCTGCTGCCATTAAGATTGGATAGGTAAGAAGTCCGACGCTGGCTTTCTCTTTGTTGCTTCCAGCTTTTTCTTTAAATTGGGTCATTCGATTAAGCCAACCAATTCTTGCAGTACAATTAAAAATCCAAGCAAGTTCTGCATGAGCTGAAACAGAAGATTGCACGAAGATTGTATTATTTTTAGGATCAATGCCAGAGGCCACCAGAGCAGCTGTAGTTTCTAAAATATTATCTTCTAAAATTTGAGGTTCATATTTCACTGTAATTGCGTGCATATTTGCTAACATAAAAAAACACTCATACTCTTTTTGTAACAATACAAAATTATTAATAGCACCAAAATAATTTCCTAAGTGAAGATTCCCTGTTGGCTGAATACCAGATAAGATTCTTTTATTTTGTGTCATAATTTTTCATTTTAAAGTCTTTAATACTAAAAGATTTAAACAATATTGAAAGTAGAAAATAAATTGATGCAGAAATACCAACGATTACTGTTAAGGAAAATATTTTATGAATAGACCCGTGTTCAAAGGCAAATTGAAACTTAAATAACAAGAAAGATAAAATTGAGCTCATTATAAATGAACAAACAAATATTTTTGAAACTCTTGTTGCAAAAATTTTATCAAATTTATGCATTCCGTTTGTTAAAAGAAAAAACTGATAAATTAGGATGGCACACCAGCAAGAAATAGTTGTTCCCAACGCAATGGATACAAAGCCTAGTCGATTAAATAAAATTATACTTATTAAAATATTTATAATAACTGTCAAAACTGATATGTAGAATGGAAACTTGGTATTTCCTCTTGCAAAATAAAAACTTGAGTAAATTTTCAACAAAGAAAATGCAGGTAGCCCAAAACCAAATACAAATAAAGCTTTTGATGTTTGCCGAACACTTTCTAGATCAAAAGAACCATAGCCAAAAAGTGTGGAAATAATGGGTTCTGTAGCCATAATAATTCCAACTGTGGCTGGGGCAGACAAGAATAAAGAAAGCTCTATAGACCTGTTTTGTAAAAAAAAATTATTTCCATCTTTATTTTGAAAAATTTCTTTTGATAGAGAAGGAAGTATAACTGTTCCAATTGCAATACCTGTAATTGCCAAGGGCAATTGGTAGATTCTATCAGCATAGTACAAATACGATACTGCACTAGTTTGAAATGAAGCTATAACCGTTCCTACTAAAATGTTTATTTGCATAACTCCAGAAGAAAAGATGCTTGGCAATAATCTTTTAAAGAAACGTTTTACTTCTGGTGAAATCTTAAAATTAAAACTTATTTTAGGTATGAAATATTTTTTTGCATAAGTAGCCAGCATAATCAACTGTAGTATTCCAGCTAACGTAACTGCCCAAGCCATAAAATAAACTAGCTCTTTGTCAAAAAATTTTGCATAAAAAATGGAGGCAATGAGTAATAGGTTAAGAATAATAGGAGCTGCCGCTGCTACAGCAAATCTTCCTTTTGTATTTAGAATAGCAGAATAAAAAGAAGACAAAGATACAAAAATCAAAAAGGGGAATGCTATTCTGCTTAATGTGACCGCAAGATTATACTTTTCGGCATTTTCAATAAAGCCTGGAGAGATTATATAAACAACCCCTCCCATAAAAACTTCTGCAACACACACCAAAACCAAAAGAAAAAAAATCAGTAGATTAAAAACAGAATTAGCAAACTCGTAGGCTTTTTTTTGAATATCTAACTTCGAATATTGCGGAACAAAAGCGGAATTAAAAGAACCTTCGGCAAACAATCTTCTAAAAGTATTGGGTAACCTAAAAGCTACAAAAAAAGCATCTGCTAGAAAACTAGTGCCAAGAAATATAGCTATCAAAATATCTCGAAAATAGCCAAGAACCCTACTAATTAGAGTAAGAAAACCAAAGGACCCCACTGAAGATAAAATATTCATTTTTTTAATATTTATATTGTTTTACATTATTAATGTTCTAAATTCCGTCCTACAAATAAAATTAGACATTATTAACGCAATCAATAAATTAATGACAACCAAGAACCCAATACAAAAGTATACAGATAAAGAAGCGTTAGATTTTCATATTGAAGGAAAACCTGGAAAAATAGAGATAATATCTTCAAAAAACCTTTCCACTCAAAGAGATTTGGCTCTTGCTTACTCTCCAGGAGTTGCTGTTCCTTGCGTTGAAATAGGAAAAGACCCTGAAACCGCTTATGATTATACAAGTAAAGGAAACCTAGTGGCCGTTATTAGCAATGGAACTGCTATCTTAGGACTTGGTGATTTAGGAGCTCTGGCATCAAAACCAGTAATGGAAGGTAAATCTGTTTTATTTAAAAGATTTGCAGATATCGATTCTATAGATATTGAGATTGATTCTAAAAACGCTGATGAAATTATTAATGTAATTTCTAAAATTGCAGTTACGTTCGGTGGAATTAATTTAGAAGATATAGCTGCCCCAGATTGTTTTATTATTGAACAAAAATTAAAAGAACTGGTTGATATTCCAATTTTTCATGATGACCAACATGGTACCGCCATTATTACCACTGCTGGCTTAATTAATGCATTAGACATTTCTGGAAAATCAATCAAAGATGTTAAGATTGTCGTAAATGGTGCTGGGGCTTCTGCCCAAGCGTGCACCGAGTTATTTAAAAATAGTGGTGTACCAAGTGAAAACATTACGATGATAGATCGTAAAGGGGTTATTTTTAGAGGAAGAACTGAAGGTATGGATCAGTGGAAATCAAAGCATGCAATCGACACCAAAAATAGAACTTTAGCAGAAGCTATCAGTGGTGCTGATGTTTTTTTAGGTTTGTCTGCTCCAAATGTTCTTACCAAAGAAATGGTTAAATCTATGGCAAAAAATCCAATTATTTTTGCTTGTGCCAATCCTGATCCCGAAATCAAACCAGAACTAGTGAAAGAAGTAAGAGACGATGCTATCATAGCAACAGGACGATCTGACTATCCTAATCAAGTGAATAATCTTATTGGATTCCCTTATATTTTTAGAGGAGCATTGGATGTTAGAGCTAAAGAAATAAATGAAGAAATGAAAGTGGCTGCTGCAAACGCTATTGCAAAGCTGGCTAGAGACAATGTTCCTGATGAAGTTGTTTCTGCTTATGGAGGAGAAAGGCCTGTATATGGAAGAGAGTATATTATTCCATCTACTTTTGATCCAAGATTAATAACTATAATACCCATGGCAGTTGCTAAAGCTGCAATGGATAGTGGCGTAGCAAGAAAGCCTATTGAGGATTTTGATAAATATGAAAATGAATTAGCTGCAAGACTAGATCAGTCGATGAATTTTATGAGAGCAATCAATTCTAAAATAAAAAATAAAAAGAAAAGAGTTGTGTTTGCAGAAGGAGAGGATTCTGAAACCTTAAAAGCAGCTGTTGCTTTTAAAAACAGTGGACTGGGAGAGCCAGTATTAATTGCTAATGAAGAAAAATTAAAAGATACTTTTAAAAGCATAGGCTTGGATGAAAATTATAAGATTGAAATTTCAAACTCCGCAGACAAAGAAAAGAGTGAAAAATATGTGAAATTTTTATATGAAAAACTTCAGAGAAAAGGCGTTTTAGAAGCTGATTGTAACAAGTTAGTAAAAACAGATCGAACTACCTGGGGATCTTGCATGGTTTCTTGTGGAGATGCAGATGCAATGGTGACTGGAAATACCAGGCACTATGCAGCTACTGTTGAAAAATTAATGCAATCTGTAGGGCCTAGAAAAGATGAGCTTGTTTTTGGCTTGTGCGTATTCATTGAGCAAGGAAAGACTATTATTGTAGCGGACACAAATGTGATTGAATATCCCACATCTGAACAACTAGCTGAAATGGCAATTTCAGCTGCTCGGGTTGCTAAATTATTAGGTTTAGATCCTAAGGTTGCTTTTTTATCTCACTCAACTTTTGGTCAGCCAGAGACAGATCGAACTAAAAGAGTCTCTAAGGCTGTTGAAATCTTAAAAGAAAAGAAAGTTGAATTTGTATTTGATGGAGAAATGCAGCCAGATGTGGCTCTTAATAAAAAATATCAGTCCGCCTATTCTTTTTCTGAAGTCGTAGGTAATGCAAATATCCTGTTGATGCCCTCAATACACGCAGCTGCTATTTCAATTAAGTTGCTGAAAGAATTGAGCAAAGGTAAGGTAATTGGACCTCTTTTGACAGGTTTAGCACAACCAATTGAAGTTGCTCCTTTACGGTCTACTAGTCATGAAATTTTAAATCTAGCTTCAATTGCTGCCTACTCTTCTGAAACAATTAAATATTAAATTATTTTTTGTTTTTAGACAGCTCACTAACTAAAAAAATACTTGCATCAATATTTTTCACGTCCTGAATAGTTTTTGCTTCATTAATCACCTCTCTTTTCTCAGATTCACTTTTAGCAATACCAAAAATAAAAATGATTTGATTAACAGTATTAATTTGATAGTTGGCCATACTTACTTGTTTGTTAGAAAGTAAGGCGACTTTTAATTGTGAGGTAATTAACAAGTCTTTTGCGGAATTTTTTAATGAAAACTTATCTTTCACTTTAATATTATTTTTAACCGATCTTGCTCCTTCTGTTTTCCAGGCAATCTTGGTTAATAAAATTTTTTCATCTACAGAACCAACTGTTCCGGTTAAATAAATATGACCATCAACCACTTTAGAGGAAACTGACAAAACATATTTTTTATCTATTTGACTAACTCTAATTAAGAAAGATTTTTGCATTATAGAATCGTCTATTTGAGTCCCTAATGTTCTTGGATCAAGAAAAATATTAACACCCGTTCCCAAAACTCCCTGAGAGCTAACTCCTACGCATCCACTAAGAGTCAAAAGAATAAAAAGGATAGAAACTATTTTTTTCATTTTTCTAGATCTAATATATTTTGATAAATTATTTTTTTACTTATTTTTAACTTTTTAGCAAGATACTCGGCCATATCTTTGGATGACATTTTATTAATTAAAAGATTAATTTCATATTCAAGATTAATATCCTCTGCTTTTTCAAGATCTACTGATTTGTCACTAATCACAACTGTTATCTCACCCTTATGGTCGTTTGCTCCTATATTTTCCAATAATTCTTCGGCTGTTCCTGATAAATATGTTTCGTGCAATTTAGTAATCTCTCTTGCTATAAATATCATTCGATTCTCAAAATAAATTTTAAAATCCTCTAGTGATTTCTTAAGATCTCTAGCTGGCAAATACAAAACAATGGAGCTAGCTACCTTACAAAGAGATTCTAACTCTTTCGTTCTTTCTTTTGTTTTTTTAGATAGAAATCCAAAGAAAAAAAATTTTGAGCTAAAGCCTGCTACAGAAATTGCAGCTGTGACAGCCGATGGTCCTGGTATAGGAAGTACTTTAATTTTTTTTTCTCTAGCTAATTTTACTAAAAACTCGCCAGGATCAGAGATCAAAGGCGTTCCAGCATCTGATATTAGGGATATAATTTTCCCCCCTTCTATATCATCAAAAATTTCTTTACATTTTTTTGTTTCATTAAATTTATGAAACGAAACAAGTTTTTTTTTAATTTTGTAAAAATTTAATAGTTTCAAAGAATGTCTGGTATCTTCACATAGAACGTAATCAGACTGCTTTAAAACATCAAGTGCCCGCAATGTTATATCTGACAAATTGCCAATCGGGGTGGAAACAACATAAAGTCCAGGATCAAGATGATTGTTTTTTTTGTTTTCCGACATATACTCACTTATATCACTAACATATTTTTATGAAAAAAATTTTTTTTAAATTTTTTTTACTTTTTTCTACGCTACTAAGCTTGGGATTTGCGGCAGAAAGTAAAAATCAAGAATTGAGAATAGGTACCATTTTACCTCTTACTGGTGATTACCAAGAAATAGGTAATAGCGTATTAAAAACTTTTGAACTCACTTTATTTGAACTTCCAAATGTTAATGTAACTCTCATTCCATTTGATAACCAAAGCAGTAAAGGTGGGACAAAGTTTGCCTTTCAAGAGCTACAATCTCAAAAAATTGACATTATTTTAGGCCCTATATTTGAAGAAAATTTACAATCTATAATTAATGTAGATAATTTTTCTAAATATACATTCGTTTCATTAAGTAATAATATCTCAAATTTACCAGAAAATGTAATATCATTTGGAATTAATGTTAATAGCCAAATTCTTGCTTTTAAAAAAAAACTAAGTGAGAAAAAAAAAGATACCATTTTTTTTGGAGATGAAACAAGTTTTACCCAAATGGTTTTAAAAAAGATGGAACTACAACAAATAAAGTTTGGAAAAAAATATCGTTACCAATCCTTTAAAGAAATAAGTCCAAAAGTAAGGGATGCCACTTCTTATGATTGGAGACATAAAAAATTATTAGATCAAATTAAAATTCTAAAAAACTCAGAGGATCTCAAAGATATTAAGAAGTTAAAAATACTTGAACAGCTAGATACTCTGGATGGAGTCAGCTACGAGCAAGTATTTATACCAGCTTTTGACAATGAGCTAATTAGTGTAGTTTCTTTTTTTGATTACTATGATGTCAATTATAACAATGTTGAATTTGTAACTTTAAATCAATGGTTTAATAAAACAATTTTAATAGAACCTTCTTTGCAAAATATTATTTTTCCTTCTATTAGTTATAAAAATTTTCAAGAGTTGAATGCAAAATTTAGAGATAATTATAACAAAGAAATTTCTAATATTGAAATTATAGCCTATGACACCATCCCTCTCTTAGTCTCTATTTGGAATGAGAAAAAAGATAAAATTTTTACAATACAAGATTTTAGAAACAAAGAATTCAAGGGAAAGGTTGGTATTTTTAAAATTAATCAATACAACTTTGCTGAACACAAGTTAGATTTATACCAAGTTAAAAAAGGTGCATTTAAGAAAATTAATTAAATTTAAAGTATTTTTTTACACCTTTGAAGGCTTGGTAACGGTGAGAAATGCTATTTTTGTACTTCGCAGGCAATTGACCAAATGTTTTTAATTCTTTGTTAGCAACAAAAATAGGGTCGTATCCAAACCCTCTCTTACCTTTTGGGGGGAAGGTTACTTTTCCAAATACTTTTCCCAGAAATTCATAGCTTTTACCATTAGGAAACCCTACGGAAATACAGCAAGTAAAGTTAGCTTTAGATTCTGATAATTTATTTTTTAAAAGAAGTTTTCTGATTTTTTCAATAGCTAAAGAAAAGTTTTTTAGTTTTCCTGCCCATCGAGCTGAGTATATACCTGGCTGACCATTAAGGTCTTCAACCTCTAGTCCAGAATCATCTGAAATAGAAATTAATCCTGATTTTTTCGCACAATATAAAGATTTTATTCTAGCATTGCCTTTAAAATCTTTTGCAGTTTCTTTTGGCTCTTTTAATTTAAAATCCTGTGGCCTAAAATATTTTATATGTTTTGGCAATAACTCCTTTAACTCTTTGAATTTTCCAGGATTGTTGGTGGCAATGAGAATAGAACTTATTTTTTTTAATTCTTTTAATTTATTCACTTAAAGCTTTTTTTTGCAGTGTAATAATTTCAGCTATGGATGATTTGGAATGTCGAAGCATTTTCATGAACTCTTCCTCAGAGCAGGTTGTTTGCTCACCAGTCAATTGCAGTTCGATGATATCGCCTTTATCGTTCATGACATAGTTTGAATCTACATCGGCTTGACTGTCTTCTTCATAATCCAAGTCCATTAAAAACTCTCCATTTACTATTCCACAACTAATTGCTGCAACATAACTTTTGATAGGATTGTGATTAATTTGCTTTCTTTTGATCATTAAGTCTATGCATTTTTTTAATGCAACAAACCCACCTGTAATTGAAGCAGTTCTAGTTCCGCCGTCTGCTTGCAAAACATCGCAATCGATTGTGATAAGGTATTCTCCTAACAGCTTAAGATTCATAGATGCTCTTAAAGATCTTCCAATTAGTCTTTGAATTTCAGATGTTCTTCCGCCCACTTTGCCTACTGACGATTCTCTTCTCATTCTTTCGTGTGTAGATCTTGGTAACATTCCGTATTCAGCTGTAACCCACCCTTTTCCTGATCCTTTAAGCCATCTTGGAACTTTTTCTTCAATGGATGCTGTACAAACTACATGGGTATCTCCTGACTTAATTAAACAAGAAGCATCAGCATTTTTTATAAAATCAGTAGTTATTTCTATTTTTCTTAATTCTAAATTTTTTCTATCATTTCTCATTTTTGACCTTGGAATTTATTATTTAGTTACTATATATCCTCCATTATAAATTATAAAAAAAATGAATACAGAAGAAAAAAAAGAAAATTTAGAATCTCTTCAAGAAGAAGATAATACCGTAGAGACAAATTCTACCCCAGAAGAGGAAAGTAACCTCGAAGAGAATGGTGGTGAGACTAAAGAAGATTTAGCCGATTCTCAAGAAAAAAAAATAGCAGAGCTCAATGATAAAGTTTTGAGACTATTGGCAGAAAATCAAAATGTAAGAAAAAACCAAGAAAAAGAAAAAGAGGATATTTTAAAGTACGGATCTTTTAACTTTGCCTCTCAAATTCTAAATCTTACAGATAATTTAGATAGAGCTTTTTCAATATTTAAAAATAATGAAAAATTTAAAGATAAAGAATTTATTGAAATAACAAATGGTATAGAATTAATTGAAAAGGAATTATTAAGCACTTTGGAAAAGAATAGCATTACATACATTGATTGTTTGAATAAAAAATTTGACCCAAATTTTCATCAAGCACTTAGTGAGATTGATAGTGAAAAAGAACCCGGTACTGTTGTTGAAGAAGTTCAAAAAGGATACATGCTACATGATCGTCTTTTGAGACCTTCGTTAGTAAATGTAGCAAAATCAAGTAAAAAAGAAGAAAAAAAATAGTTTCTTAAGATCTTGTAATCTCAAAAACACCCCCCATATCCATTACACAACCAGAAACAAGAATACAGAAGGATTAAAGATTATGTCAAAAATTATAGGAATTGATTTAGGAACAACAAATTCATGTGTTGCCGTTATGGACGGATCAACACCAAAAGTATTAGAAAATTTAGAAGGTGCAAGGACGACACCGTCAGTGGTAGCCTTTACTGATAGCGAAGAAAAATTAGTTGGTACATCTGCTAAACGACAGGGTGTTACTAACGCTGAAAATACTTTTTTTGCAGTTAAAAGATTAATTGGAAGAAAATTTGATGGAGATGCTGTCAAAAAAGATATTCAAGGACTTCCTTACAAAATTATTAAAGCAGACAATGGAGACGCTTGGGTAGAATCTAGAGGGAAAAAATATTCTCCAAGTCAAATTTCAGCTTTTGTTTTACAAAAAATGAAAGAGACTGCTGAAAAGTATTTAGGATCAGAAGTTAAAGAAGCTGTAATTACAGTTCCTGCTTACTTTAATGACTCGCAAAGACAGGCAACTAAAGATGCAGGTAAAATTGCAGGACTAGAAGTAAAAAGAATTATTAACGAGCCGACTGCTGCTGCGCTAGCTTATGGCTTAGATAAAAAAAATGCGAAGACGGTTGCTGTATATGATTTAGGTGGTGGAACATTTGATGTATCAATCCTAGAATTAGGAGATGGTGTATTTGAAGTTAAATCAACTAATGGAGATACGACACTTGGTGGTGAAGACTTTGATGCTCATATCGTAGACTACCTTGCAGATGAATTTAAAAAAGACAATGCTATTGATTTAAAACAAGATAAATTAGCATTACAAAGGCTGAGAGAAGCTGCAGAAAAAGCTAAAATAGAATTGTCTTCTGCAACACAAACAGAAATTAATCTACCTTTTATTACTGCAGACAAAAGCGGTCCAAAACATTTAAATCTTAAATTAACAAGATCTAAATTAGAATCTATCGTTTCAGAATTAATTAAAAAAACTATTGCTCCTTGCAAGACTGCATTAAAAGATGCTGGGTTAAGCGCAGGAGAAATTGGAGAAATAATTCTTGTTGGTGGAATGACAAGAATGCCAAAAGTTGCTGAAACTGTTAAAAACTTTTTTGGAAAAGAGCCTAATAAAAGCGTGAACCCTGATGAAGTAGTAGCTATGGGTGCTGCTATTCAAGCTGGAGTTCTTCAAGGAGATGTTAAGGACGTTTTGTTATTAGATGTAACTCCTCTATCATTAGGAATTGAGACTTTGGGTGGTGTATCTACAAAATTGATTGAAAAAAATACAACAATACCAACTAAAAAAAGTCAGGTATTCTCAACTGCAGAAAATAACCAACCCGCTGTTTCTATTAGAGTGGTTCAGGGTGAAAGAGAGATGGCTGCGGATAATAAGTCTCTTGGTAATTTTGAATTAACAGGAATAGCGCCTGCACCTAGAGGCATACCTCAAATCGAAGTTACTTTTGATATTGATGCTAACGGTATTGTCAACGTATCTGCAAAAGATAAAGGAACTGGAAAAGAACAAAAAATCCAAATCCAAGCTTCCGGTGGTCTAAGTGATGAAGAAATTGAAAAAATGGTTAAAGACGCCGAAGTAAATAAAGAAGAAGATAAAAAGAAGCGAGAAGAAATTGACGCTAAAAACAGCGCTGATAGCTTGGTAGCTTCGACCGAACAAAGCTTAAAAGAGCATGGAGACAAAGTATCTGCTGAAGATAAAAAGACAATCGAGACAGATCTTCAATCTTTAAAGGATGCAATTAAGTCTGAGAATGTTGAAGATATAAAAACAAAAACGCAGACTTTAATGCAATCTTCCATGAAAATGGGTGAAGCAATTTATAAAGCTCAGCAAGCAAAACCTGAAGGTGGAGCTGAAGGAGCAAAAGCATCTGATGGTGAAAAAAAAGAAGATGTAGTCGATGCAGAATTTGAAGAAGTAAAAGATTCAAAGGAAGAAGAAAAAGAAGACAAAAAAGATAGTGCTTAATTTTTTATTAAGTATTAAATAGAAGCATGGCCAAAGCTGACTATTACGACACATTAGGAGTATCTAAAAATGCTTCTAAAGAAGAGATAAAGTCTGCTTATCGAAAGCAAGCAATGAAGTTTCACCCGGATAAAAATCCAGGTAACGAATCCGCTGAATCAAAATTTAAAGAAGCATCTGAAGCTTATCAAGTGCTTTCAGATTCTCAAAAAAAATCTAACTATGATCAGTTCGGTCATGCTGCTTTTGAAAATGGTGGGGGAGGTGGTGGTGCAGGATTTGGAGATTTTGGTGGTTTTGACTCAGGTTCCTTTTCGAATATTTTTGATGATTTTTTTGGTGATTTTACTGGTGGTGGGAGAAGAAGGGGCTCAAGATCTAAAAGAGGATCAGATTTAAAAATTAACATTGAAGTCACCTTAGAAGAGGCTTACCAAGGGAAAAAGCAAACTTTCGAAGTTCCAACGTCTGAAAAATGTTCAGATTGTTCTGGAAGCGGTGCTGCGTCAGGATCAAAACCCATTACATGTTCTACTTGCGATGGTCATGGTCAAGTACGAGCTCAACAAGGATTTTTTACATTACAACAAACTTGTCCCGACTGTTCAGGGGAAGGGAAAACTATCTCTAATCCTTGTAAGGGGTGTCGAGGGAGTGGAGCTAAAAAAATTAATAAAACACTTTCTATTCAAATTCCTAAAGGGGTAGATGATGGGACACAAATGCGACTTGCTGGAAAAGGAGAGGCTGGTCCACGCGGTGGAACTCAGGGAGATTTGTATGTTTATATATCATTAAAAAATCATCCTATTTTTAAAAGGTCTGAGGAAAATTTATATTTTGAACTTCCCATTTCTGTAGCGGACGCGTCCCTTGGTACTACAATTGAAGTTCCCACTATTGATGGTTCTCGATCTAAAGTTAAAATTCCCTCAGGAACACAGTCTGGTAAACAGCTGAGGCTTAAAGATAAAGGAATGCCACAACTGAGAGGTAGTGGTTTTGGAGATCTGTATTTACAAATTAAAGTTGAGGTGCCAGTAAATCTTAATAAAGAACAAAAAATATTACTTGAAAAGTTTAAAGAACTAGAAGATTCTAAAAATAACCCTGAAAATGAATCTTTCTTTAAAAAGGCAAAAAGTTTTTGGAGCAATTTAAGTTAATGAAAAAAATAAATAAAATTGTTTTAGCCTATTCGGGAGGTCTCGATACTTCCGTAATACTTAGATGGCTACAAGAAAAGTATGAATGCGAAGTTATTTGCTACACTGCTGATTTGGGACAAGACATAGATAGAAAAAAAATTATACAAAATGCAAAAAGACTGGGTGTAAAAAAAATCATTATCGAAGATCTTCAAGAGATATTTGTAAAAGACTACGTGTTTCCTATGATCAGAGCGAATGCTTTATATGAAGGTTTTTATTTGCTGGGTACCTCCATTGCAAGGCCCCTGATTGCGAAAAGACAAATTGAAATTGCAAAAAAATATAATGCACAAGCTGTATCACATGGATCTACTGGCAAAGGAAATGACCAAGTTAGATTTGAGTTGGGTTACTACTATTTTGGTCCTAATATTAAAGTAATTGCGCCATGGAGAGACTGGAACTTGGCTTCAAGAACCGATCTTATTCGTTATGCAAAAAAAAATAACATCCCGGTTCCTCAAGATAAAAAAGGAGCGCCTCCTTTTTCTGTAGATGACAATCTTTACCATACTTCAACGGAAGGCAAAGTGTTGGAAGATCCTAAAAAAGCAGCTCCAGAATTTATTTTTCAAAGAACGGTGTCTCCACAAAAAGCTCCTAACAAAACTTCCTTCATAACTATTGGTTATAAGAATGGTGATCCTATCTCTTTAAATAATAAAAAGCTTTCTCCTTCAAATATTCTAAAAAAGCTAAATGATATAGCTGGCAAGAATGGTATTGGACGTGTTGATCTGGTCGAAAATAGATTTATTGGGATAAAATCAAGAGGTGTTTACGAAACACCAGGTGGAACTATTTTAACTTTTGCTCATCGGGCGATAGAATCTATTACTTTGGACAAAGAAACCATGCATAAAAAAGATGAATTAATGCCAAGATATGCAGAACTGATTTATAATGGTTACTGGTTTTCGAAAGAGAGAGAGAAGTTACAAAAAATCATTGACCGAAAAAGAAATAAGATAAACGGGACTATTAAAATAGCATTGTACAAAGGGAACCTGACCCTTGTCTCAAGAGTGACTAGGAGCAAAGCCTACTCCATGAAAAAAGTTTCTTTTGAAGAAAATAAAACTTTTAATAAAAAGAATGTTGAAAATTTTATTAAGAAGCATAGCAGAATGTTAAGACAATAATCGTTCTGACTATTAAATAGAATTAATTTTTTTATAAGCTTTAATCGTATTATTTAATAAACAGCTAATAGTCATTGGACCCACCCCCCCAGGCACAGGGGTAATTGCTTTGACTAAGTCTTTAACATTTTCAAAATCTACATCCCCCACAATTCTTTTAGTTCCATTGTCTTCCAAGCGATTAATACCAACATCAATAATAACACAGTCTTTTTTCACCCAATCTGCTTTAACCATTTGAGGATTTCCTACAGAAGCAACTAAAATATCTGCTGTTAGACAAAGGTCTTTTAAATTTTTTGTTTTGGAATGAGTAATCGTTACAGTACAATTTTCTTTAAGCAGCAATTGGGCCATTGGTTTTCCATTAATATTTGATCTTCCAATAATCACCGCATTTAAACCACTTAAATTAGGTATAACTTTTTTCAAAAGTAGATAACATCCATACGGAGTACAGGGTACCAAGGCATCATTGCCGGACGAGAGATTTCCTACATTGTTAGGATGAAAACCATCTACATCTTTAGCAGGATTGATCTCACTAATTATTTTTCCGGAATCGATGTGGCTTGGCAAGGGTAATTGAACTAAAATACCATGCACTGTAGAGTCGTCATTTAATTTGTGAATTTCTTGGATTAAGTCTTGCTCAGTGATTGTTTCTTCAAACTTTAATAGTTTAGAGTTAATACCAACCTCTTTTGCAAATTTTTCTTTATTCCTTACGTATATCTGGCTTGCTGGATGATCTCCAATTAAGATGACTGTTAGACCTGGTTTGCTAAGGTTTGTGGGCAGTTGATCAATTTCTTTTTTTAACTTGAAACGAAGCTCTTCCGCTATCTTTTTTCCATCAATAATCATTAAAATAAATAAGGTGCAAATAGTTCAAAAATTAAATTTCTTATAAAAATTAAACCAAGGACCAAAACAACGGGAGAGAAATCAATGCTTACGATAATCGGCAATACCATTCTAATTTTTCTTAAAACAGGCTCGGTTAATCTGTATGAAAATTCAATTAAACTATAAATAAATCTATTTGAAGTATTAATGATATTAAAGGTGACTAACCAACCTAGTATTGCATTAATAATTACGATCCATAAATACAATTGAAAAAGACTATCTATCAAAATAAATACGGACTTCATCTTTCTAGTTTTTCCACATAAATAGATTGGGAAGGAAAAGCAAAAGAAGCACCATTTTTTTCGACTATTGCTTTGATCGTAATGATTAAACGATCTTTTACATTTATCCATTCGAGATATTGATTGGTTTTAGTAAAACATCGAACCCGAATATCAATGGAACTTGCTGAAAACTGATTTAATTTAACAATTAATTGAGTGTCCTTGGAAACCAAAAAATCCTCACTGGAAAGAATGTGTTTTTCTATCTCATCCCTACACTTGGTAAGTTGATCTGCAGTACTTTTGTACTCAAGGCCAATAATCCAATCAATTCTACGGTTTGTCGTTTCTGTAATATTTATCACCGCTTTTTCCGCAAATTGAAAATTAGGTATAGTTGCTAATGATTTATCAAATTTACGAATGACCGTAGACCTAAAGCCAATTCGTTCTACAACTCCTTCGATAATACCCTCGACATAAATCCAATCTCCAACTTTAAATCTTTTTTCTACTAAAACTAAAATTCCTGAAATTAAATTTTTGAATAAATCTTGTGCACCTAGTGCAACAGCCACTCCAAAGAGACCCAAACCAGCAATTACAGGCCCAATCTTAATCCCCCAAATATCTAGAACTGCAGCTGCTCCTAAAATAAAAATAATAATTTTAAATGCTTTTAAAATCCAACTTAATAAGTCTTTAGATAATAAATTTTCTACCTGTTTAATAAGAAAGGAAACTGGTTCAATAATTTGGTGAATAGACCAAAAAATCAAAACTGTAATCAAAGAACGATTTAGATTTTCAATAAAATAAGAAGCTTTTCCATCAATTTGTAAATAATTAGTAGCAATAAAAAAGCCTATGACTAGTGGGAAGAATTTAACTGGGCCCTCTAAAGAAGTAACTAGCTGGTTGTCAAAACGATTGGTGCTTAAAGAAACAAATTTTTCTAATCTTTTAATAATAATTTTGGAAAAAAAACCTCTTAAAAATAAGAATAATAAAAAAATTAATACCGCAAGAAAAACTTCAGAGAAATTTATACCGCCAACCCCTTTGGACCAAACGTCTGAAAACAAATTTGTAAAATTACTGATAATATTCATGCTTTTAGGTATTGAATTATACTCCTAAATTGATCTAATCAAGGCTAAATTGCTCATTTCCAGCGCTAAACATTTTTACATTCTTCCATTTTATTTTTTTTAAAGGAAAAAAAACATTTTCACTTAAAGATCTAAGTTGAACAGAGCTACACTTGGATGCTAGATCGTTATTAAATATCAATTTTGAAAGATGTGCAGCCGAACGATTGGAGTAAACAAAGATCAGGTCGATGCTCTGGTCTTTTAAAATTGTTAAAGTTTTCTGACCGAAATCTGGATTGAGAGAAGTGGTATAGTTAATGACGCTGTCGATACGATAGCCACTTGCTTTTAAGTCTTCTTCAAGGTTATGAGCAATGTCTTCTCCTCTGATGTATAAAAATTTTCCATCATTTTTGTCTGCCATATTTAAGATCGTTTCTTTGAGCTGCAAGTAATTTCCTCCAGCAGTAATAATGTTATTAAATCCTTTTTGTTTAGCCTGTTCTGCTGTTGCTTCTCCCACACAAAAACATCTAATATTAGATTGGATGTTTTGATCTAAACACAATGCTGCATTGGAGCTAGTAAAAACTACAGAGTTATAATTAGTAAAATTTATATCTATAATTTTTTTTTTAACAATATTGAGAATTGGAAACACACTCACTCGGTGTCCTAATTGAATAAATTTTTTAGCTGAATAAACTGAATCTATTTCAGGTCTTGTGAATAGTATGTGCAAGTTTAGTCTCCGATACTACAAAATCATGGCCAGCTTTATCTAAAATTTCTTCAGCAACATCCAGCCCTATGCTTACTGCTTTTTCCGAAATACCCGTTCTATGAGCATTAAATACTTTTTTTCCATCTAAAGATAGTATCTCCGCTTGAATAAAAACTTCACCATCGTCATTTAAAACAGCATTTACAGCAACAGGGGTATCGCAAGCACCATTTACTCTGTGAAGAAAACTTCTTTCTGCACTAACAATAATTTCTGTTTCTTTATCGTTTACAGATTTTAACAACTTAATTAGCTCTCCATCATTAGACCTACACTGGATTGTTACTACGCCCTGTCCTGCAGCTGGTAGCATTTTTTCCTTATCTAAAATTTCTGAAACATGAGTATGAAATCCTAATCTTTTTAATCCCGCATAGGCTAATACAATGGAATCATAAATGCCCTCTTTCACTTTTTCAATTCTTGTGTCGATATTTCCCCTCATGCTCACAATATTCAAATCACTTCTTAATTTTTTTAATTGGGCAATTCTTCTAACTGATGATGTCCCAACGGTAGACCCTGGCTTAAGTGTCTCAAAAGATTTTGCAACAGGGGAAATAAAAGCATCCCTTTCATCTTTTCTTTTTAAAAATGCAGCTAGCTTTAAAGAAGGTACACCAAAAGTGGGTACGTCTTTTAAAGAATGAACTGCACAATCAATATTGTTCTCGAGGAGCTCTTGTTCGATTTCTTTTACAAAAAGGCCCTTACCTCCCATGCTTGCCAAATTTTCTGTCTTAAATTTATCTCCAGATGTTTTAATAACTTTAAGCTCAATTTGATCGGGGCGAAGATCTGGATTGGCAAGAAGCAGCTCATCTTTAAAGTGCTCGGATTGAGCCAAGGAGAGCCTGCTGCCACGACTACCAATTATTAACTTTTGTTTTGCGATCATTTTTTCTGTTTAAATATTATTTTTCATTATATTAGTATTAAATATTAAGCGACGGGAGGTCGCATAAAAATGAGCAAAGAATTGATTTTTTTAGGTATTGAGAGCAGTTGTGATGAAACTGCGGCTTCAATTGTCAAAGAAGACAAAAAAGGCAATGTTACTATTTTGTCTAACATTGTTTCTAGTCAAGTAGAAGAACACAAGCCTTTTGGAGGAGTAGTACCCGAATTGGCAGCAAGATCTCACGTAGAGAAAATTGATACTATTATTAAAAAAGCAGTTCAAAAAAGCGGTGTTGTGCTTGAAAATATTACTGGAGTTGCGGCTACGGCAGGACCAGGGTTGCTTGTTTGTTTAATGGTTGGAATGAGTGCGGGAAAAACGATTGCAACTTTTTTAAAGAAACCATTTTTAGCAATTAATCATTTAGAAGGTCACGCATTAACTCCGAGACTAGTAGAGAGGATTAGGTTTCCTTATTTGTTATTATTAATTTCAGGAGGTCACAGTCAATTCTTAGAAGTGCTAGGAGTTAATAAATATAAAAGATTGGGAACTACTATAGACGACGCGTTAGGCGAAGCTTTTGACAAGACTGCAAAAATACTTGGGATAGATTTTCCAGGTGGTCCACAAATTGAAGAGTATGCAAAACTTGGAGATGAAAATGGGTTCGTTTTACCAAAACCGATTCTAAACAAGAGTGGCTGCAACCTTTCTTTTGCTGGACTAAAGACAGCTGTGCTTCATGCTTCCAAAAAAATAAAAAACAAACAAGACAAGTATGATTTAGCCGCATCTTTCCAGTTTACTATTAATGAAATTCTAAGGGTAAAGAGCAAAAAAGCTATGGAATTATTTTTGAGTAATAATAAAAAAAATAAAAAAATTATTTTGTTATTGCGGGAGGGGTAGCGTCCAACAAAACTATTAGGTCTAATTTACAACAAGTCAGCAAAGAAATGGGTTTTGAATATATTTTTCCTCCAGCAAATCTTTGTACAGATAATGCAGCTATGATTGCATGGGCTGGAATAGAACGATATAAAAAAAACCTAATAGATGATGTGACTTTTTCTGCTAGACCGAGATGGCCTCTAGATGAAAAAGCGCCATTTTTAAAAGGAGCAGGAGTGGATCATTCATGAAATATTGGTTAATG
Organism: Candidatus Pelagibacter sp. IMCC9063; assembly: GCF_000195085.1. Lineage (NCBI taxonomy): Bacteria > Pseudomonadati > Pseudomonadota > Alphaproteobacteria > Candidatus Pelagibacterales > Candidatus Pelagibacteraceae > Candidatus Pelagibacter > Candidatus Pelagibacter sp. IMCC9063. The sequence goes on from NC_015380.1 coordinate 343,423, forward strand.
AAATCAGAACCTAACGTATGGTCTATTGATCAGCAAAAAAAAGTTGGCGTCAAAGGAACTGCTTGGGACGGTGTACGAAACTATCAAGCTGCAAATAATCTGAAACAAATGTCTAAAGGAGATCTCTGTTTTTTTTATCACTCAAATATTGGAAAAGAAATTGTTGGGATAGTGGAAGTTATTAAAACTGCATTTATAGATGTAACCGATCCAGATAAACGATTTGTCGCGGTTCAAGTAAAATTTAAACAAAAATTAAATCAGCCAGTTACGCTAGAAAATATTAAAAAAACTAAGGAACTGCAGGACTTATCGCTCGTCAAGCAAAGTAGACTATCCGTTACGTCTATTGACCCAAAGAGCTGGAAAATCTTATGTAAGATGGGTAAACTGTAAAAAATTCTAACGGGGGAAAACTAAGTGTCAAATACAGATAAGGTTTTTAAAGTTAATGATGAGTGGTCGAAAATTGCTCACGCTAATAAAGAAATTTACGAAACAAAATATAAAAAATCTTTAGAAGATAATGATGCTTTCTGGGCAGAAGAAGGAAAGAGAATTGATTGGATTAAGCCCTATTCTAAAATCAAAGATGTGATTTATAGTAAGGCCAAAACTGAAATAAAGTGGTTTTATGATGGAACGTTAAATGCTTCATACAACTGCATTGACAGACATCTAAAAAACAAAGCCAATCAAACTGCCATTATTTTTGAAGGAGATGATCCTACCGTCTCTAATAAAATCACCTATCAAGAATTAAGTGATGAAGTTTGTAAATTAGCCAATGGCTTTAAAAAAATTGGAATTAAAAAAGGAGACCGAGTTACTCTATACATGCCCATGGTTCCAGCTGCCGTATATTCTATGTTAGCATGTGCAAGAATTGGTGCAATTCATTCTGTAGTATTTGGAGGATTTTCTCCAGAATCTTTAGCTGGAAGAATTGTTGATTGTAAATCTGAATATGTCATTACGGCAGATGAGGGTGTTCGGGGACAGAAGTCTATTCCTCTAAAAAAAAATACAGATGAAGCATTAAAAAAATGTCCCAATGTTAAGAAAAATATTGTTTTAAAACATACGGGTGGTTCTATTGATTGGAATGATAAAATTGATGTTTGGTATCATGATTTAATTAAAGATGAATCTACTACCTGCAAACCTGAAGAAATGAATGCAGAAGATCCTCTATTTATTCTTTACACGTCTGGTTCTACAGGAAAACCAAAAGGCGTTATGCATACGACGGGTGGTTACATGGTGTACGCATCCATGACCCATGAATATATTTTTGATTACAAAGAAGGTGATGTTTACTGGTGTACGGCGGATGTAGGTTGGGTAACAGGCCATAGTTACATTGTGTACGGTCCTCTTGCAAATGGAGCTACTACTTTAGTGTTTGAGGGAGTTCCAAACTATCCAGACGCTGGAAGGTTTTGGCAAGTATGTGACAAGCACCAAGTAAATATTTTTTATACTGCTCCTACAGCTTTACGAGCTCTCATGAGAGAAGGAGATAGTTTTGTCAAAAAACACAATCGAAAATCTTTAAAACTTTTAGGATCTGTTGGTGAACCAATCAATCCTGAGGCTTGGCTTTGGTATCATAAAGTGGTTGGTGACTCTCGATGTCCTATTGTAGATACGTGGTGGCAGACTGAAACGGGTGGAATATTGATTTCCCCCCAACCAGGTGCAATCGATTTAAAACCAGGATCAGCAACAAAACCGTTCTATGGCATTAAACCAATTATTGTCGATGAAAAAGGAAATGAGCTAGAAGGTGCTTGCTCCGGAAATTTATGCATTGGTCAATCGTGGCCTGGACAGATGAGAACTGTATATGGAGACCACCAGAGATTTATTGAAACATATTTTGCAGCCTACGAAGGAAAATATTTTACAGGTGATGGCTGTAGACGAGATGAGGATGGCTACTATTGGATTACTGGACGAGTAGACGATGTCGTTATTGTTTCAGGTCACAATTTAGGAACTGCTGAAATTGAAAGTGCCTTTGTATCACATCCAAAAGTAGCTGAAGCAGCAATTGTGGGTTACCCTCATGATATTAAGGGACAGGGTCTATATTGTTATGTCACTCTTAATGCGGGCCTAGAAGGGTCGGAAGAACTTATCAAGGATTTAAAACAATGGGTTCGAAAAGAAATCGGTCCCCTTGCAACGCCTGATCTAATTCACTTTACTCCAGGTTTGCCCAAAACCAGGTCGGGGAAAATTATGAGAAGAATTCTAAGAAAGGTTGCTGAAAATGACTATGGTAATCTTGGAGATACCTCGACTCTAGCAGATCCAACAGTGGTACAGAGTTTAATAGACAATAGGTTAAATAAATAATCTAAAAGTCAGAAACTATTCCCTTTTTTTCCCAATCTCCATACCTGGTAGGCTCAGGTCCGGCAGGACCATTTATTTCCTTTGGAGCTTTTTCTACAGATTTTAACTTTTTCCTTTTTTTGGCCTCTTCTAGCGCCTTCTTAGCCATTTCTTTAAAATTTTTGCTCATATTTTTTTTACCAATTGATAAAATTCCTTCTGTACGTTTTCCCATTTTAAAATCATCGAATTTAATACTATTTTTCTATCTAAAATTTTTAAGTTTTCGGCAATAGGCGCCCACTCGTATAAAGCCAAAGCGCTTTCATTAAATGGCCAAGATTCGTAGTATTTATTCCAATCTATTTTTGTTAGCCTTTCTTCAAAAAGATTTTTACCCTTCGAGACAATGTCTTCGGGCATTCCATTAATTATTTCATTATTTAAAATTTCTTCGTAAATTTCTTTTGCCTTTGTTGTTTCGTGTGAATTGTAAAAAACTTTTAAATAAGAAAGCGTAAAGAGTGTTAGATCTTGTAACGCTATAGAGTAAATATTCCACTTAGCCAAATTGATGGAGGCTAAAAATTTTTCGTCATTAAACATAAGAACATATCTAGTTCCCATTCTTGTTTTTAAATAACCATACAGTGTTACTTGGGATACCCATGCTGACTGCTTTTGAACATAGGACTTAAGGTCATCTAGGTTTTTTATTTTTTTTTTAGGCAGAATAGATTTAAAGAGCCCAAAAAAATAGGTATCGAAGTAAGTCTTGAAATCATCCCACTTAATATCCTTAATTTTTAACGAATATTTTAAAGCCATAATTTGTTTGGTGAGCCTAGTTTAGCTGAGTTAATTTACACATTTAGATCCTAATATATTATAAAAACCTTTATTTTTCGAGGGTTTTTAATGCTTTTCATACATGATCGAAACGAGTATGTTTTTTTCAGTTAACTATAGGGAGAAAATAAAAATGTCAAAACAATCAGAACACTGGGAAAAAACCAGAGGATTGCTATTCAAGACTTTAGCAATTTGGTTTGTATTCTCAATCGGCATCTTTTTTTTCGGAGCAGAAATGCAAGCATCTTCCTTCAAGCCTTTTGGATATCCACTGTCATATTACATGACGTGCCAAGGGTCTCTTTTAGCTTTTGTATTAATCATTTTTTGGTTTGCAAATAGTCAAGAGAAAATTGATGAAGAGTTTGGCTACTCAGAAAGAGGAGATTAATATGATAAAAGGTAATTTTATAGACAACTTGCCTAAAGTATATGGAATATATACTGGAGGCTTTATTGTTTTCATCATATTGATGGCAATATTGGAACAAATGGGCGTAGGTGCGAAAGCAATTGGTATTGCATTCGTTGCCTTCACCGTCGGTATCTATGCATTTATTGGATGGTTATCGCGTACCATGAACACGGGTGCGTATTACGTAGCAGGAAGACAAGTCCCAACTGTATTCAACGGAATGGCTACTGCAGCAGACTGGATGTCTGGTGCTTCATTCGTTGCAATGGCAGGTGGAATTTACTTTAAGGGCTATGGATACATGGCACTTCTTGTTGGATGGACTGGTGGTTACGTTCTAGTCGCTTCGCTGTTAGCACCATATTTAAGAAAATTTGGTTGTTACACGGTGCCTGACTTTGTTGGAACACGATATGGTGGAAATGCTGCAAGGCTATCTGCTGTTCTTGTTTTAACTGTAGCTTCATTCACTTATGTGACTGCACAAATCAATGCAACGGGAACTATTGCCTCTGTGGCACTAGACATTCCTTTTGAGATTGCTGTGTATGTTGGATTAGCAAGTATATTACTTTGTTCTATGCTTGGTGGAATGAGAGCTGTTACATGGACACAAGTTGCGCAATATATCGTTTTAATTATAGCGTACCTACTTCCTGTATTCTGGATCAGTAGCAAAATGGGAGCTGGATTCTTTCCGCATTTAATGTTGGGTGATGAGGTTGCTAGGATTGCTGAACTAGAGGGTCAATTTGGTTTTGTTAAAAACTCTGCAGCAGACTTAGCTACAGTACCAAAAGGCTTAGCGGGAATAACTAAAGCTCACTCGGCGGTAAACACAACGCCTTGGAAATTTATTTCATTAGTGATTTGTATGATGGCAGGAACTGCTTCATTACCTCACGTTATGATGAGATATTTCACAAGTCCAAGTGTTAAGTCAGCAAGAAGATCAGTGGCATGGTCACTATTTTTCATCTTCTTATTGTACTCAACTGCACCGATGCTAGCTACACTATCAAAACTTTCATTGATGGATCCAACTCTTGCAACTGGTATTATTGGTAAGCCAATAGCACAGGTTCAAGCGTTAGATTGGTACCAAAACTGGAACCAAGCGAAATTGATGTTTGTCAGCGACTTTAACGGAAATGGAACTCTTGAGTTAAACGAGTTTTTCATGGGTGGTAAAGCCGTAGTGTTAGCTACACCAGAAATTGCTGGTTTGCCTTACGTGATCTCAGGACTAGTTGCGGCTGGTGGTATGGCTGCTGCCATGTCAACTGCTGATGGTTTGGTTTTAGCAATTGCAAATGCTTTGTCTCATGACTTGTATTACAAGATCATTGATCCAAAAGCAGAAACTGCAAAAAGACTAATTGTTGCAAGGGTATTACTTGTTCTAATTGGTTTTGCTGGAGCAACTATCGCTGCAATGAAAATCCAAGGTATCTTAGGTTCCGTTATTTGGGCCTTTGACTTTGCGATGTCAGGATTGTTCTTCCCACTTGTACTAGGAGTATGGTGGAAAAGAGCGAACAAACAAGGAGCTGTTGCAGGTATGCTACTAGGTCTTGCTTCCGGAACTGCGTATCTAGTTTGGGTACGTAATGGTGGAGCTGGATTCTGGGGTATAACTCAACTTACCTTCGGTATCGTTGGTTCATTGGTTAGTTTAGTATCTATGGTGGTTGTTAGTTTAGTAACACCAGCACCAGATGCCAAAATTCAAGCAATGGTTGACGAAGTTCGTATCCCTAGCGGAAGAACCGTTACAGGAAACTAATAAACTATTCTTTAAGGGGCGAATTTTTTCGCCCCTTAATAGCAATACCCACTCCAACACAAATCAAAATTCATGGGCAATATTCATCCGTTTATCTTATTCATCGACTACGTCATGGGTGTAGTGATGTGGACTCTAATTGGAAGGGTTGCGATGAACATCTTTCAAAGAGAAGATTCAGAATTTTTCTTTATGAAAGTATTTGTTAAACTTACCAATCCAGTTATCCGTCCATTTAAAATTATAACCCCTAATTTTATAGTAGAGCCTCTAATACCTCTTTATGTAGCTTGGTTTTTTTTCATGTTTAGATTCTATTTTATGCCTTGGATATTGGGATATCACGTAATGGGGATGCTATCATTTCCACTAGAGAGTGAGATCGCACTAGAACTTCTAAAATTAAAGCACTTTTTGTTGGGTAACTGATAAAAAAGAATTCAAATTAAAAAATAAAATTGATACTAAGTTAGTTAGTATTAATGAAAAAAATAAAAATCTCTCCTTCTATCCTATCATCTGATTTTGGTCAGCTAAGCACTGAAATAAAAAAGATAGAAGATGCTGGAGCAGACATGATTCATGTAGATGTAATGGATGGACACTTTGTTCCCAATATAACTATTGGAGCTCCTGTTGTTAAAGCATTAAGAAAACACACCTCGTTACCTTTTGATGTGCATCTAATGATAGCTCCTGTCCATAAATACGTAAAAGATTTCGCTGCTGCAGGTGCCGATATTATTACTGTTCACCCAGAAGCCACGGATAACTTACTTCAAACTATAGAGCTTATTAAATCTCTTGGCAAAAAAGCAGGCGTTTCTATTAATCCCGAAACTCCTTTGGACTCGATATTTCCTGTTCTTCACTTAATTGATCTTGCATTAATTATGAGCGTTAACCCAGGATTTGGTGGACAAAAATTTATTCCAGAAGTTTTATCTAAAGTAAAAATTCTAAGAGAGAAAATAGATGAGGAAAATTTAGAAGTTGAAATTGAAATTGATGGGGGAATTAATTTTGAAACTGGCAAATTAGCAAAGGAAGCTGGCGTGGATATTTTAGTATCTGGAACCACCTTGTTTGCGGGTAATGACGGTCTTAAAGAAAACATTAAGAAATTAAGAAATTGCTAAGAGACTAATGAAAGCCGGGTCTTTAATTTTATGGCTAACTGCAATTTGCAAGTTTCTAAGAAATAAATATAGATTTATTTATTTTAACACTAAATATTATAATCATTCATTAAAAGCAGAACCGGTATCTAGAATATACGATCTTCACAACACTCATTTTTTAGGTGAACTACATGATAAAAGTAATAAAAACTATTTATTAGCTTTAAAATTTAAAAAAAATATTTGGAAATTAAATAATCTTGATCAGAATAGTATTAATGACTTGCATAAATTTTCTTGGCTTAATTATATAAATGCAAATAAGGATCTTGAATATTCTAAAAATATTATCCAAGAATGGTTGAATAACTTTTCTAACTACAATTCAAAAATTTGGCATCCCACTGTCATTGCGCATAGGCTTATTTTTTGGATTTCAAATACTTCCTCCACTATTCGAAGTGAAGACTTGGTATTTCGAACAAAAATTATTCATAATATTTTAAAACAAACACTGCATCTTTCTAAAAACATATCTCTCATTAATAGCAAATTAGACAGGATTTTAGCTATTTTTTCGTTAATTTTAGTTAGTACTAGCTTTGAAGGATATAAAAAACTTTTCGATTCTTCTTTAAAAAAACTTAATGAATTGGTTAAAGAGCTGATTGATAAGAGGGGTTTGGTTAGAAGCAAAAGTATAGAAGATCAATTTTGGCTACTCCACCACTTAATTGCAATTAAAGAAAGTCTTAAAATTTCTCAAAATTTAGTTCCAGAAACCTTGGAAGATAACATTGAAATTGTTGGTAAAAATTTTGTATCTCTTTTATATGCCAACAATACAGTTCCTCTTTTTAATGGTTCTAAATTTTATGATTGTTCCAACTTTTTAAAATTTATTAAATTAAAGGGTTATAAATTTGATAACAGCTCCAACGATACTAATTTTTTATTTGGTAAAATAAATAAATTAGAAGTCTGCATGGATACCAATTCACCTCCTCCTGACACCCACGCTCGTCATTATCAGGCGGGCTGTTTATCTTTTGAGCTATTGTACAATGGGACTAAAGTTATAACTAATTCAGGTTCAGCTAAAAACTTTTCTAAGGAACTTTCTTATTTAGCTCAATCTACCGCTGCCCATTCTTGCTTAACTATTAACGATACTTCTTCTTGCCTGTTTCAAAAAAATTCTTTTATCAAAAAATATTATGGGGATGCTTTATTACAAAGATTCAAAGTAAATCGGAAAGAGTTTGTGCAGAACTCTGTCACTGCCACTTTAAGTGGGGGCCACGATGGATATCTTAAAAAATATTCTACTTTGTTTGACAGAACTATTTCTATGAATGGTGCAGACAACATAATTCAAGGAGAAGATTTACTAACGGTTTCTGAAAATGACTATGCTTTCCTAAATTTTTCAATCAGATTTCATGTGCTTCCCGATACCAAACTAATCAAAACGAACGGCGGAGATGTATTGATTAGTATTAAAAATCAGGGTTGGAAATTTAAATCACAGGGTCAAAATATAAAAGTTGAAAGCAGTTTGTACTTTGCGGAACACAATAAAATACAAGAAACTAGCTGTATTTTAATAGAAGGAACTCTCAAACAAACAATAAACAAAATTCTTTGGTCTATAGAAAAAACTAATTAATAATTTATAAGTTGTGAACGAATGGAATTAAAAAAAATCTCAAGAGCTCTTATCTCCGTTTCAGATAAGGCAAATCTTGCAGACATGCTCCAGATTTTAAAAGAGTTTGATGTTGAAATTTTAAGTACGGGCGGTACTTACAGAACCATTAAGGACCTTGGGTATAAATGTATAGAAATATCAAGCTACACTGGTTTTCCTGAAATGATGGATGGTAGGGTTAAAACTTTGCATCCTAAAATACACGGTGGCTTATTGGGAGATGTTGAAAAAAAATCTCACTGGGATTCTATGCAGAATAACAATATTCCTGAGATCAATTTGGTGATCGTAAATTTATACCCCTTTGAAGAAAAACTTTTAGATAAAAAATCAACTAAAGAAATTCTTATTGAAAATATTGATATTGGTGGTCCTTCAATGCTTCGGTCTTCGGCCAAAAACTTTAAACATGTCACGGTTCTGCCCTCAACTAAATATTATGAAGAATTTATTACAATAATGAAAAAAAATAATGGTTCGATAGATTTGAACTTTAGAACTAGAATGGCTAATGAGACCTTTAATGAGACTGCATACTATGACTCCATGATTTCTAATTGGATGAATCAGATCAACAAAAACAAATTCTCTGAAAAAAAAGTAATAGGTGGGAAATTAACAGCTAAATTGCGCTATGGTGAGAATCCACATCAAGAAAGTGCTGTTTATGAAATACCAAATAACGAACCCGGATTTTCAAACCTAATACAACTTCAAGGAAAAGAATTGAGTCATAATAATTATTTGGATAGCTACAGCGCCTACAGTTTAGTGACTGACTTTAGAGTACAAGATCAAATTTGCGCTATTATTAAGCATAATAATCCTTGCGGTTGTGCAATAGACCCGGATGGCAAACTTGCCTATTTAAAGGCCCTTAGCGGTGACCCAATCAGTGCTTTTGGAGGGGTTGTTGCTTTTAATTATGAAATTACAAAAGAAATAGCTGAAGAACTGGTAAAGACATTTTATGAAGTAATTTTAACGCCTCTTATCACCAATGAAGCTTTAACAATTTTGGCACAAAAGAAAAATTTGCGCGTTTTAAAATATAACTATCCCGAAAAAAATAAAATTCAGCACTTAACCTTCCTACAAAAAACTTTTCTAGCACAGGATGAAAATATTAAACAACTAACAAGGGCTGACTTAAAAATTGTAACTAAAAAAACACCCAGTAACGAAGAAATTGAAAACTTGTTATTTGCTAACCAAGTTTGTAAGCATGTTAAGTCTAATGCTATTGTTGTTACCAAGGCCAATAAAACTTTAGGGATTGGTGCAGGTCAAACTAGCAGAGTTGGCTCTAGCGAAATTGCATGCGAACATGCAAACAAATTTTTTTCGGGTAAATTAGAAAATTGCGGTGCAGCTTCAGATGCTTTTTTTCCTTTTGCAGATGGTCTAGAAAATCTCATCGAGCTAGGAGTAAAGTCAATTATTCAACCAGGCGGATCAATTCGTGATCAAGAAGTAATTGATGCGGCTGATAAAGCTGGAATATCTATGGTGTTTACAGGCACTAGGAATTTTAAGCACTGATTTGGTCAATTTTTGCGGCTAATATAAAATCACTTTCTGTTAAACCTCGAACGGCATGAGTAAAAATAGTGATGTTTGCATAACCCCAACCAAATGAGATATCAGGATGATGTCCCTCATTCTCCGCAATAGTAGAGGTCTTGTTAATAAAAGCCAAACTTTCTTCAAAATTTTTAAATTTAAAATATTTACTTAGCATAAAAATACCGTCCTGGTTTTTTATGGAATTCCAATTATTAATTTGTTTATTAAAAGTTATAATTTCTGTCTCAGAAAGGGCAGGAGTATCTCCGCTGCAAGCGATGCACTTTTTTTTATGAAGGTTACCCATCTTTATTTATTAAAAAAATTTAGGAAATGATTAATAGTATCTTTGGGCTTTTCTTCTTGAATGTAATGACCGCAGTCAACTGCAGCTCCGACAACTTTTTTACTACAATAGTTTTGCCATACGTTTATTACGTCTCCCCAAATAATTCCTGTGTCACCTTTTCCTCCCCACAAAACTAAAGTGGGACAATCAATTTTACTTTGGCTATCATAATCTTTGTTATCCATATCAAGATCGCAAGAAGGTGAGGCTCTATAATCTTCGCAGGATGCTCTAATCGTTTTAGAATTAAAACACCTTACATACTCTTGAAAAGTATCTTTACAAAAATCTAATCCTCCACCTCTTTTGGACATTTTTTTTTCTAAATAAAATTCTGCTGGGACGGAAGAAAGCATGCGCTCCGGAAGATCATAAGGTTGCATCATTAAAAGCCAGTGCCACTTGCTCTTAGCCCAATCTTTTTTCTGAACCGTCCAAATATGCCTATTCGGCATAATATCTAAAATGGCTGCTTTAGTAATTTTATCTTTATGATCGAGGCACATTCTATGAGTGGTTCTTGCTCCACGATCATGACCCGCAACTTGGAAGGATTTAAAACCACATTGTTCCATTACATGTATTTGGTCCATAGCCATCGCTCTAAACGAGTAGTTAATATGATTGGTTCCGCCATCCTCCGGTCCAATGCTGTCTCCATAGCCTCTAAGGTCAGCTGCAATTATATGAAAATGTTTTTTTAGTTTTGGAACTATTTTGTTCCAAGTAATGTGCGACATGGGATTTCCATGTAATAATAAAAGAGGTGGGCCGTCTCCTCCTCTTTGTAAACGAATTATAGCCTCTCCATAACCCTGGTCAGGCACTTTCATGTCTTGCTTTTCGAAACCCTCGAACATAATTTAATGGAGCGGGTCAAGGGAATCGAACCCTCTGCCTAATCGTTGGCAACGATTCGCTCTACCAATGAGCTAGACCCGCTTATAATTTTTTTGTTTAAAGTATTATCTATAATGTATATTTTCAATATAATTATTAAATGAATAAAAATAAAATTAATTTAGAAAATATTCCGCAGGAAATTCCTATATTTCCTTTGTCCAATGCAATTTTTTTTCCTAATACTGTTATGCCTCTAAATATATTTGAACCAAGATATAAACAAATGATTGAAGATGCTCTTGATAAAAATAAATTTATCGGAATGGCCCAGCCTAATTTACAAAATTTACAATCAGAAAAACCAGATTTATTTAATATTGGGTGCGTGGGAATGATTAGCAAACACAACAAAACTTCCCAAGGAACTTACCTGGTTAACTTGGAAGGTGTTGTTAGGTTTAAAGTTATTAAAGAAGTAGAAAATAAAAAAATGTACCGAACTTTTAGAGTATCTTACACAGAGTTTTCGGATGATTTAGATGAAAAGGTTAAAAAAGAAATAGACGATCAGTCCTTACTAGAATTAATTGATAAAACAAAAAAATTTTTTAAAATGTTTCAACTATCGACTGATTGGAGTGTGATAGAAAAAGTAGAGCCTAGTCAATTAATTAATTCGCTAGCTATGATTTGCCCTTTTACTTCTGGAGAAAAACAACGTCTTTTAGAAACAAGTTCTCTTCAAGAAAGGAATAGCATTTTAAACCAAATTATTAATTTTTATATTTTGGGTAACACAACTGACTCTCACAAAAAAATTCACTAATGGATTTAAGGACCGATTTAACGTCGATGCTTGTATGTCCCTTGTCTAAAGAAAAGTTAATTTATGATAAAGATAACCAAGAACTCATTGCTAAACGTTCGGGCTTAGCCTATCCAATAAAAGAGGGCATTCCTATTATGCTTCCAGACGAAGCACGAAAATTAAAAGATTAAATTGTATTTTAAGACTTATTCATAGAGTCAAAAAACTCTGCATTATTTTTTGTCTCTCTTAATTTTCCAATCATAAATTCAACCGCATCCATAGTTCCCATCGGGTTGATAATTCTTCTTAGTACATTCATTTTAGAAAGTTCTTCTTTAGACAAAAGCAGTTCTTCTTTTCTAGTTCCAGACTTGGTAATATCTATTGCAGGATAAATTCTTTTATCAGCAACTTTTCTGTCCATAATTACTTCTGAGTTACCCGTACCTTTAAATTCTTCAAAAATAACTTCGTCCATTCTCGAACCTGTTTCTATTAGTGCTGTTGAAATAATAGTTAGTGATCCACCTTCTTCTATGTTTCTTGCAGCACCAAAAAATCTTTTTGGTCTTTGTAATGCGTTCGCATCTACACCACCAGTTAACACTTTGCCGGAACTTGGGACCACAGCATTATAAGCTCTTCCTAATCTTGTTATAGAGTCTAGTAAAATGACCACGTCTTTTTTATGCTCCGCAAGTCTTTTTGCTTTTTCTATTACCATCTCAGCTACTTGTACGTGTCTCATTGCTGGTTCATCAAAAGTAGAGCTTACGACTTCTCCTTTTACAGATCTCTGCATATCAGTTACTTCCTCTGGTCTTTCGTCAATCAACAAAACAATTAAGTAAACCTCTGGGTGATTGGTTGTAATAGAGTGAGCAATGTTTTGTAACACCACTGTTTTTCCGGTTCTAGGAGGCGAAACAATTAGTGATCTTTGTCCTTTTCCAATAGGCGCGATTAAATCTATAAGTCTAGTTGTGACGTCAGCCTTTTTTTCAATTTTAGTAGTTTCAATTTCTAGTTTTAATTTATCCTGAGGATACAGTGGAGTTAGATTGTCAAAATTAATTTTATTTCTAGTCTTTTCAGGATCTTCAAAGTTAATCTTGTTAACTTGAAGTAATGCAAAATATCGCTCTTGTTCTTTGGGCGCTCTAATTTCACCTTCTACCGTATCTCCTTTTCTCAAACCAAATCTTTTAATCTGGCTCGGACTAACATAAATATCATCTGGTCCAGGTAAGTAATTAGACTCCATTGCTCTAAGAAAACCAAAACCATCTTGCAAAGTTTCCAAAACCCCGCTGGCCGTAATCTGTTCATTTTTTTCTGCAAGTTTTTTTAGAATTGCAAACAAAATTTCTTGTTTTCGCATTGTACTAGGGTTTTCAATGTCTAGTTTTTCTGCTTCTAAAATTAAATCGGCGGGCGTTTTATCTTTGAGTTCTTGAAGGTTCATTTGTATTAGGAGGGTTTTTTTACTTTTGAAATTATTTTATAGCGGATACTAAGTTTTTTGCAAGTCTACAGTGGTTTAAAGATAACTAAAAAAATAATAATAACCATTAAAACAGTAGGAATTTCATTAATTAATCGATAAAAATTTTCAGTCTTAACGTTTTGATTATTGATAAACTTTTTTCTACATACGCCTAAAAATCCATGAAAACCTGACATTGCAATTACCAAGACTATTTTTAATTGAACCCAAAACTGCATAGCCGTCTCATGTCCCAACATTCCCAACAATCCAACTCCCAAGATCCAGGAAACAATCATGGCAGGGTTCATGATAAACTTTAATAATCTATATTCCATTTGGACAAACTTTTCATGTGTCTCGGAACCAAAAGAGGTTTGACAATGATATACAAAAATTCTTGGTAAATATAAAAGTCCTGCCATCCAAGCAATAATGGAGATGATGTGCAAAGATTTTAATAAAAGGTAAATATCCATAACTAAACTATATGTTTCTTAATAAGATATTCTAAGAGATTTATATGATCATTGCTATCATTTAAACAGGGCACCATAGAAAAATTTTGTCCTCCGTGCTCTCTGAATGTCTCTTGCCCTTCCATTTCTATTTCTTCTAATGTTTCAACACAATCAGAGGAAAAGCCAGGGCATATAATTAAAATATTTTTCTTTCCTTCTTTTGCCAATCTTTCTAACGTTTTGTCTGTGTAAGGTCGTAACCATGACGCCGGTCCAAATCTAGATTGAAAAGAAAGTTCTATAGGAATTTTGGTGCCAAACTTTTCTATTAAAAGTCTGTTTGTTTTGTGACAATAACATTGATACGGATCGCCTTTGTCAAAATATTTTTGCGGTATTCCATGGTAAGAAGATAAAATTACATCTGGAATCCAATCAATTGTTTTTAAGTGATTCTCAATGCTATTGGCTAGAGCCCCAATATACAGCGGCTCCGACTCATAGTGTGGAATAATTTGTAGACTTGGTTGCCATCTCATTGTCATTAGATTTCTATAAACCTCATCGCATACTGTTGCTGTTGTTGCTGCGGCATACTGCGGATACAGGGGTAGAATGATTAATTTTTCGCATCCTTGCTCCTTCATTAATTTCATTTTGGAACGTATGCTTGGATTGCCATATCTCATAGCATAATCGACGTGAATATTTTGATTAGAAGAAAATTTTTGAATAAGTTTTTCTGATTGGTTCCTAGTGTAGAATCTTAGAGGAGATTCGTTGGTTTCTTTCATCCAAATTTTTTTATATGCCCTGGCTGTTTTGTGGGGCCTTAGGTTAAGAATAATAAAATTTAAAATAACCCACCATAAGATCGGGTTTGTTTCAATTACTCTTCTGTCCGATAAAAATTCTTTTAAATATTTTCTAATATCCCACCAAGAAGTGCTATCTGGGGTGCCCAAATTAACAATTAAAACACCGGTCTTTCCATACTTTACTTCAGGGTGATTAATTTTTTCTAAGTTGGTGTTCATGAAAAAGATCTTACTACTTTAACCAGCTTATGAACAGTGCTGGGGCTTGTTTCTTTTGGGACCCCGTGCCCCAAGTTAAAAATATAATTTCTGCTTTTAAATTTATTTAAATAAAAATGTATTTTTTTTTCCATTAGTTTTTTTTTCGAGTTTAAATACTTAGGGTCCATTCCTCCTTGAATGGTAATTTTTTTGCCGATTTTTTTTAATATTAGATTCACATCTATTTTACTATCTATACTTAGGCCATCTGGCTTAACAACATTACAAAACTCCACTACTTTTTTGCCTATGCCTTTCGGGAAGCAGACAGTGGGAATGTGCGGGTATTTTTTTTAATTTTTTTAACAATCCTTTTGGTTGGTTGAAAACAAAAAAAATCGTAGTGTTTTTTTTCTAGCAGACCGGCCCAGCTGTCAAATAATTGAATAGTGTCTGCTCCTGCCTTTATTTGCTGTTCAATATGGATGTATATAAATTTTTCTATTATTTTTAGTAATTCTTTGGTTTGTTTTGTGTTTTTTAAAATTTCTTTGTAGACCTGACTTTTTTTTGGGGATTTTTTATTTAAGATATAAACCAAAATAGTCCATGGAGATCCTGCAAATCCTATCAAAGATTTTTTTTTGTTTAGTAATTTTCTGGTTTTTTTAATTGCCAAATAAACATTTTTTAATTTTTTAATAAATTCTTTTTCTTGTGTTTTTTTAAATGTGCTTAATTTAAAATCTCCTAAAATGGGTCCTTCGTTTTTCTTAAAGTCCACTTGCTGCCCCAGTGCATAAGGTATTACCAAAATGTCTGAAAATATAATTGCAGCATCCAAATCATATCTTTGAATAGGTTGTAATGTAACTTTTGTTGCGGCGTTTACATCCAGACAGAAATTAATGAAATTTTTTTGTTTTTTTCTTATTTTTTGATATTCAGGTAAATAACGACCTGCTTGTCTCATTAACCAAAGAGGATTTTCTTTATTTAGCGATTTTTTAAATAGTTCACTCATATATATAATAATTAATTATAAGTATTGGTATTGGTAGGTGCTGTTAGTTTCGTGGTTAAGTTTTAATTAACATTTTATACATAAGTTTTGCAAATTTTAATCTTTTAATCGTTAAGAATTTGTACTTTATAAACACAACTAACTTGTAATAAAAAACTCACAAAATCTAACACTTTTTTAACAACCGACTATCAAAAAAAGGACCAATAAACCGGCCGCACAAGAAGAGTGTATTAATCCGGGTTATATATTATTATTAACAAGCTTATGAACAAGAAATATAATTTTTTTTTAGTTTCTGACTCCACGGGAGAAACCCTAGATCGTATTTTTTTGGCTATAAAGGCCCAGTTTAGAAATATAAAATATTCCCTTCACCACTTTTCTTTTATCAGAACAAGCGCTCAGACAGCCCAGTTAATGAATAAGTGTAAGCAAGTAAAAAGTCCTATTATTATTTATACTTTAGTTGAGCCCTCAACTTCTAATTTTATTATAAATGAAAGCAAAGCTTTAAACATACCTTGCTTTGGCGTTCTGGATCATCTCATTCCTAAATTTGAAACCTTGCTTAATGAAAAAGCCACCAGAATGCCAAGTGGCCAGCATGAACTGAATAAAGAATATTACAAAAAAATAGAAGCCATTCAGTACACCCTTGCCCATGATGATGGACAACAAATAGAAAGCATTGTTGATGCAGATATAATTTTAATAGGTGTCAGTAGAACCAGCAAAACACCAACATCAATTTATCTTGCAGAAAAAGGATTCAAAACAGGAAACATTCCATTGGTTAATCATCAGGAAGTTCCAGATTCTGTTTTTCAATCAAAGGCATTATTAATAGGGCTTTATATTGACCCAGAGAGGTTGGTAGATATTCGGAAAACAAGAATGAATATTTTAAATGATAAACAGGAAGATCATGGATATGCAAATATAGAATTTATCAAGGAAGAGGTTGCAAGATCTAAAAAAATGTTTGCCTTAAAAAAAATACCTACGATTGATGTTACAAGAAAATCGGTGGAAGAAACTTCTGCTGCGATTGTAAAAATTTTTGAGATTAGACAAAATTCATGATTAAAAATATTATCTTGGCTTCTAAAAGTGAAATTAGGAAAAAGATTTTGGAAAAAGAAGGCTTTGATGTTCGTGTAGAAGTGTCCTGTGTAGATGAGGATATTATTAAAGATTCCATGAAAGCTGAGGGTGCAACTAGTATTTCCATTGCCAAAAGCCTAGCGGAGCACAAAGCGAACAGGATTAGTTCAAGATTTTCTAACCTTTTCGTTTTGGGAGCAGATCAGGTATTAGATTTTAATAATGATCAAATTAACAAACCCAACAATTTAGAAGAAGCCAGATTCATTATGACTAAATTGCAGGGCCAAACGCACTTACTGCACAGTGCTGTTTGTGTGTCTAAAAATGGAAGCATGATCTGGAATTATCATGAAACCTCAACATTAAAAATGAAAACCATTTCACCCAAAGATCTAGAGCTTTATTTAGAGGATGTAGGTATAGAGCTTATGCAAAAATATGGGGTTTATCAAATAGAAGGAAAAGGGAAAAAACTGTTTGAAAAAATTGATGGAGACATGAATGCAATTATGGGGATGCCCATTGTTGCTGTAACTAACTATTTTAACCAACAGGCATAATGAAAAAATTTTTTGTTATTGGTAATCCTATAGAACATTCTTTGTCTCCCACTGTTCACCAGCATTGGTTTAAAAAAAACAATGTTAAAGCTACCTATGAAAAAAAATTATTAGAGGAAAAAGATTTAAAGAATATAATTAAGGATATTAAAAACGATCACGTGGCAGGCATTAATGTGACGGTACCGTTCAAACAAAGAATTATTCCTTTGCTGGATGAGCTTTCCACAGTTGCTCAAAGCACACTGTCTGTGAATACAATTTATAAAAAAAATAATAAGGTAATAGGTGACAACACGGACGTTGGAGGTTTTCAAAAATCTTTAATGGACAATATTTCCAAAGAATCCATCAAATCTGCATTACTAATAGGGGCTGGAGGAGTTGCTCCGTCTATTGTTTACGCTCTAAAAACATCAGGAGTAGAACAGATTTTTATTGCTAATAGAACGGTGGAAAAAATAGTTAATTTACAAGAAAAGTTTGGTCCCCTATTAACCAAAATAGCGTGGGAAGATTTGAGCAAGCAACAACTCAATGTTGATATTATTATCAATGCTACTAGTCTCGGTTTAAATAACGATCACATGATAGATTTGAATTTTTCTAGCATAGATAAAAAAACTATTTTTTATGATGTTATTTATAATCCAAGTGAAACCAGACTTTTACAAAAAGCAAAAAAACATGGATGTCATACAGTAAATGGAATGAAGATGTTTTTATACCAAGCACAGCTAGCTTTTGAAATTTGGAATCACATTAAACCAGTTATAGATGTGGATTTAACAAATATTTTAGCAAAGAAGCTATATGATTAAAATATGTGTAGTTGGAGAGATTGGATCGGGAAAAACATATATATCTAAATTGTTTTCTCCTAAAAAAAATTTAATATTTAATGCGGATATTGAAGTAAACAAAATTTACAAGCGACACAGACCTACATTTGCTAAATTAAAAAAAAACTTACCTCTTTTTATTAGAAGCTTTCCTGTAAAAAAATCAGAACTTTATGATTCTATTTGTTTTAATAAAAATAATTTAAAAAAAATCATTAAGATTGTGCACCCAGAAGTGAGAAAAAAAATGAATTCTTTTTTAAAAAAAAACAATAAACAAAAATTTGTTATTTTAGATGTGCCGCTGCTATTAGAAAATAAACTAAATAAACCCGAAGATGTTATTATTTATATTGACGCAAAGAAAAACATATTACAAAAATTTATAAAACAAAGACCTGGCCATAACCCAAAAATAATTAAGTTGTTAAAAGAATTGCAAATTACACCGAAAAAGAAAAAATTTTTATCCGATATTATTATCAACAACAATTTTAACCCTAAAAAAATGAGATTGAGAGCCAAAGAGCTTATTGATAGTATTATTATTTAAATGTTAGAAATTATTTTAGATACTGAAACTACAGGCCTTTCTTTTAATACAGATAAAATTATTGAAATTGCTTGTATTGAGCTCGAAAATCAAATTCCAACCAAGAATAAATTCCACGTTTTCATTAATCCCAACATGGACATTTCAGATGGTGCGTATCAGACTCACGGAATTTCAAGAGATTTTTTACGAGACAAACCAGTCTTTAAAGACATAGCGAAGGAATTCTTAAACTTTATAAAAGATTCCAAATTAGTTATTCATAATGCTGACTTTGATTTGGCTTTTTTAAATAAAGAACTTCAAGAATTAGATCTAGAGCCTTTGTCTAAAGATCGTGTAGTAGATACGTTGTTTCTAGCTAGACAAAAATTTCCAGGATCTCAGGCTAGCTTAGATGCTTTGTGCAAAAGGTTTAAAATAAATACCTCAGAACGAGAAAAACACTCTGCGCTAGTAGACTGCAATTTACTTACGGAAGTGTACATCGAGTTACTTGAAAAGAAAGAACCTTTGTTAGATTTGCAACCATCACAGGCTGATATTAATGACTTAGATAGTTCTAAAACAATAAACACAAATAGAAAAAAAATTATTGTTCCAATCACAGAGGAAGAAAGAAATCTACATAGAAAATTTTTAAAAGTTCACGTTCCTAAGTCTTCTATGCTTAACTAGGAAACTGCTGGTTATACAATTCTTCAAAATTTACCTCTTTAGTAAAAGAGAATTCTTTAAATCCTGATTTTTGAAAAATAGTGGTAACCATTTCTTTCATAAAAGAAAAATTTTCAGTTGGTAGTTTTACTAAAATTAATTTTTTTACCTCATCGGTAGTTAGTTTTGTATTTATTATTTTAAAGACAATAGCCAAACAAACCTCCGTATGAATTTTCTTCTTCGTCGGTTCTGGAGCTTCTAAAATAAATTTGCAGTTAAGTTCAATGAGATTATTTTTAAAAGGTTTGCTGCTTAGATCTAACTTAGTAGCATAGGTCCCTAAGTTTTGAGCTGCATCAATAAAGCAATCTGGATCAGGAATTTCAAAAGAAATGTCTTTGATATATTTGGCAACTACCTCATAATCTTTATTTAAATCTGTCATGCTCGTCTATTTCCTCTGGTTTAATTTCTATAATATTGTCCTCTACGTTTTGAGGTTTATTAAAAAAATTTTTTAGAATAAAATTTCTTGTAAATGGTACCAATAGTAAAAACCCAATTGTGTCAGTTAGAAAACCCGGAAATATTAAAAATAAACCAGCTATAAGCAGGCAGAAGCCACTGAGCATATCTGCAATAGGTTTTTTATTCACTCTTAGGTTTTCCAAGGCAGAACGTAAAGTTGCAATACCCTGAAGCTTTGCAAAATACATTCCCAGAATAGCAGTTAAAATTGTTATAGAAATTGTATTGAAAGCTCCAATCGCAGATCCAACTTTGATCATTAGATAGATCTCGGTGAGTGGTAATAATATTAAAATTAGTAGTGCTATTTGCATATTGATGATTTATATATAAGCATTAATATTAAATATTCAAATATGAGCGAAAACTTTGGTTTTATAGACATAATTTTGCTGGCTATGATTGCTGGTTTCATCTTTTTACGTTTACGAAACGTCCTTGGAAAAGGAGCAGATAATTCTCCCATCAAACCAAATTTTGCAAACAAATCGCGAGATGATTTTTCTTTTGTAAAAGAAGTTAGAACGGAATCTAATAAACCTGTTTTTGACGAAGCCTCTTTTAAAAAAGGAGCAGAATATGCTTACGAAATGATCATTAATGCCTTTGCTAAAGGAGATAAGCAAAGTCTAAAACCACTTCTTACAAAAAAATTATATCTAGATTTTGAGAAAATTATAGATGATAGGAATGAAAAAAAATTAACTTCAAGCTTAACATTTATTGGAATTGAAAAAATGTCTATTGATAAGGTCAGTAACGTAAACACAAAATATAAAGTTACTGCACGTTTTATAAGTCAAATAATTAACTGTCTTAAAAACGAAAAAGGCGAAGTGGTCGAGGGTGATGCGGAGAAGACCAAAACCACCACAGACGTTTGGAGTTTTGAAAGAGATCTAAAAGATTCAGATCCTACTTGGTACTTAACAGAACTATCTGCTGAAACAGAAAATAGTGAAAAAGAAACTAAGCACTAAAATATCTAAAGAAGACTTAGAGACTTGGGATAATTTTATTAAAGAAACAAGGTCAGTAGAAGATAAAGACATAAAGTTATCTCCTGAACAAAACTTTGAAAATACCAAAACGTATGATCTTCGAATAGATTTGCATGGATATACTATTGAAGAGTCTTTTCGCAAAATTGATCAGTTATTTATTTTTGCAAAAGAAAACAACGTTAAAAAAGCCCTGATCATTACCGGCAAGGGTATTCATTCTAATAAAGAAAATGATCCTTATGCATCTAAAGATTTAAGCCTTTTAAGATATGCTGTGCCAGATTATATAAACAAAAATTATTCTCAAAACATCATATCTATCGAAACGAGTCCCATTAGTCTTGGAGGTGAGGGGTCGATGATAGTTACACTAAAAAAAATGTAGCTTAGTTGATAGCTTTTAAAGAATAAACTTAGATAAGTCTTTGTCTTTGATAATATCACCAAGATTTTTTTGTACAAAAGATTTATCTACTACAATCTTTTCCCCACTCTTGTCAGGAGCTGAAAAACTAATTTCTTCTAACACCTTTTCCAAAATAGTATGTAATCTTCGAGCACCAATATTCTCAATAGTAGAATTAATTTGACTAGATATTTCTGCAAGCTCCTCGATTCCATCGTCAGTAAATTGTAGCTCTACATTTTCTGTTTTCATTAAAGCGACATACTGTTTGATTAAACTGTTATCTGGCTCTTTAAGTATTCTAACAAAATCTTGTTTTGTAAGTGGTTGTAGCTCTACTCGAATAGGCAATCTTCCCTGAAGCTCTGGTAATAAATCTGATGGTTTTGCTAATTGGAATGCACCAGACGCTATAAATAGAATATGGTCAGTTTTAATCGGTCCGTGCTTAGTGTTAACCGTAGTACCCTCAATAAGTGGCAATAAATCACGCTGAACACCTTCCCTAGAGACATCTGTCCCAGAGCGTTCGCTCCTAGCCGAAACCTTGTCAATTTCATCAAGAAAAACGATACCATTATTCTCAACAGAAAATTTTGCTTCTTTTATAATCTGATCTTGATCTATTAATTTATCTGATTCTTCCTGAATAATGTATTCATAAGATTCTTTAACAGACATTTTTTTCTTTTTCTTTTTCCCAGCAGACCCTTTGCCAAAAATATCTCCAATATTAACCATGCCGACACCACCTTGCATTCCTGGAATTTCAAATGAGGGTGTAGATGGATTGTCCTGAACAGCAATTTCTATAACAGTGTCATCCAAGTCTCCTGCTCTTAGTCTTTTTCTAAAACTTTCTCTTGTAGCGGGCGTTGCACTTTTTCCAACTAGCGTATCTAAAACTCTTTCCTCAGATGATAGCTGGGATTTTGCCTCTACTTCTTTTCTTTTTTTCTCTTTAACAAGAGCAATAGAAATTTCTATTAAGTCTCGTATAATTTGCTCAACATCCTTACCAACATAACCAACTTCAGTAAATTTAGTTGCTTCAACTTTTATAAATGGAGCTTCCGATAGTTTAGAAAGTCTTCTGGATATTTCTGTTTTTCCAACACCTGTTGGACCAACCATTAATATATTTTTTGGAAGAACTTCTTCTCTCAAATCGTCTGGCAATTCCTGCCGCCGCCATCTATTTCGAAGAGCTATTGCTACTGCTTTTTTCGCGTCCGCCTGTCCAATTACATAGCGATCTAACTCAGACACAATTTCTCTTGGTGAAAAAGAAACTATTTTTTGTTCGTTTTCCATTTATAATTTTTCGATAGTGATATTGTTATTTGTGAATACACAAATGTCCGAAGCTATTTCTATAGATCGTTTGGCAATTTCTTCTGCAGTTTTGGTCTTGTCATCTATCATAGCTCTAGCAGCAGCAAGTGCATAATTTCCACCCGATCCAATGGCTACCACTCCGTATTCTGGTTCTAGAACGTCACCCTGCCCAGTAATTACAAAACTCTTATCTTTATCGGCGACTAGCATTAGCGCCTCTAGTCTTCTCAAATATTTGTCTGATCTCCAGTCCTTTGCCAATTCCACAGCAGCTCGTGTTAGCTGTCCTCCATGTTTCTCTAGTTTAGATTCTAACCTTTCAAACAAGGTAAATGCGTCGGCAGTAGACCCTGCAAATCCTGCAATAATATTTCTTTTTTCAATTTTTCTAACTTTTTTAGCAGTACTTTTCATAACAGTATTGCCAATGCTCACCTGTCCATCTCCTGCAATTACTACGTCTCCATCTTTTCTAACCAGTGCAATGGTAGTTCCGTGCCAGCTATTATTGTCCATATTTTGCTTTATTTAATTATTAAATATATGTGGTGACGAATTCCATATCTTCAAGGTATAAATTTTATAGTATTTATTATATTAAATAAGCATACTTCATTATGAGAACAGCAAGCATAGAAAGAAAAACAAAAGAAACTAGTATTAGCGTTGATATAAATATTGATGGTACGGGGAAGTACGATATCCAAACTGGAATTGGTTTTCTAGACCACATGTTAGAACAAGTTTCAAAACATTCTTTGATCGACCTAAAGGTTAAAGCTAAAGGAGATCTGCACATTGATTTGCATCATACAACTGAAGATACAGGAATTGCAATTGGAGAAGCTTTATTAAAAGCCTTGGGAGAAAAAAAAGGAATTAAGCGATATTCACATGCCCTTATTCCAATGGATGAAACATTGAGCAGAGTAGCTTTGGATATTTCAGGTCGTCCATATTTAGTTTGGAATGTAAAACTAAAAGTTGAAAAACTTGGAGAAATGGACACGGAGTTATTTAAAGAATGGTTTCAAGGATTTGCACAAGCAGCAGGTATTACCTTGCATATTGAAAATATTTACGGAGACAACAGTCATCACATTATCGAGTCATGCTACAAAGGTTTGGCAAAAGCTTTGCGAAGTGCCTTAGAGATAGATCCTCGACAAAAAAATTCTATCCCTTCCACTAAGGGCACAATTTAATTTTTAAATGATCATATCCATCTTTGATTATGGATCTGGCAATATCAAGTCAGTTTCAAAAGCTGTAGAATCAGCCGCTAATAATTTACAAAAAAATGTTTCCGTTCAGGTTATTCATGATCCCAAAAAAATTAAAGAGGCAGACAAAATTATTTTACCGGGACAAGGTTCGTTTAAGCAATGTGCACAACATTTACGAGGCATTCCTGGAGTTGTAGATGAGCTCAATGACTTTGTGTTAAATAAGAAAAAAAATATCTTTGGTATTTGCGTGGGCATGCAATTATTTGCAGACTTTGGAGAAGAAGATGGAGGCTCTAAAGGCTTAGGATGGATACAAGGAGAGGTCAAAAAAATTAAAATTATTAATCCAGAATTAAAGCTTCCTCATATGGGATGGAATGAGATTGTTTTAAAAGAAACTAATCCTTTGTTTCAAAATTTAAGTGAGGACAAGCATTTTTATTTTGTTCATAGTTATGAATTTATTGCACAAGATCAAATTAATGTTGCAGCATCTACATTTTATCAGGACGAGATAACAGTAGCTATTTTTAAGGATAATATTTTTGGGACTCAGTTTCATCCAGAAAAAAGCCAAAAAAATGGGATCCAAATATTAGAAAATTTTATAAGTTGGTAATATTATGATTATTTATCCAGCCATCGATCTTAAAAATCAGAAGTGTGTAAGGCTTTATAAGGGAGACTTTTCCAAGGAAGAAATTTTTAATGATTCTCCATTAGACCAAGCACAACAATTTGAGAAACTAGGCTTTCAGAATTTACACATTGTAGATCTGGATAGAACATTAAGCTCCAACAACACAAACTTAAATTCTATAAAAGAAATTGCGAAAAACACTTCTTTAAAAATCCAAGTGGGGGGTGGATTAAGAACTTTAGAAAACATCGAAGAGGTTTTAAGGTTGGGTGTTGAAAATGTTGTTATGGGTACTGCTGCAGTAGAAAATATCGATTTATTAAAAGAGGTTTCTATAAAATACCCCAATCAAATTTCAGTAGGGATAGATGTTAGAAAAGGATTTTTAGCTTTAAAAGGATGGACGGATCAAACGCAATTGTTAGCATTTGATTTTGTAGATCAGATTAAGGAATGTCCAATTAAAAGTATTATTTTTACCGATATTGATAAAGATGGAACAAAAGAAGGCGTAAATCTTGAGGAAACATTAAAGCTAGCGACTATAAGCAAAGTTCCAGTAATTGCTTCAGGGGGTGTTGCAAAAATAGAGGATGTGTTTGATATACAAAAAACCCAAAAGATTGGTGGAGTTATAATTGGCAAGGCTATTTACGACGGCTCTATTAATTTAGAAGAATTGGTTAAAGTTAAGTAGATGTTAAAAAAAAGAATTATTCCCTGTCTCGATGTAAAAAATGGAAGGGTGGTAAAAGGTATTAATTTTGTTAATTTAGTAGATGCTGGTAACCCGGTAGAGCAAGCAAAAATTTATAGCGACGGTGGAGCAGATGAGATTTGTTTTTTAGACATTACTGCTTCTAATGAGAATAGAGATATTTTATTAGACACAGTTCAAAAAACAGCAGAGCAATGTTTTGTTCCTTTAACGGTCGGAGGCGGAGTAAGATCAATTCAAGATATACGAAATCTTTTGATGGCAGGGGCTGATAAAGTTTCTATCAATACAGCAGCAATTAAAAATCCAAATCTTATTAAAGAAGCAGCTCTACAATTTGGCTCTCAATGCATAGTGGTTGCTATTGATGTCAAACATGTAGCATCCAATAAATGGGGTGTCTTTACTCATGGTGGAAGAGAACCAACAGAACTGGATGCCTTAGAGTTTGCCTTATTGGCGGAAAATAATGGTGCAGGTGAAATTTTACTTACCTCTATGGATAAAGATGGAACAAAGTCAGGATACGACTTGCAGCTAACAAAGAGCATGACAAACAGCTTAAAAATACCAGTAGTTGCCTCAGGAGGGGTTGGAACTTTAGAGCACATCAAGGACGGAATTGTTAAAGGAGGGGCAAGTGCTGTTCTGGCTGCATCCATTTTTCATTTTGGAGAATTTTCCATCTCTCAAGTAAAAGAATATTTAAACTCAGAGAATGTTCCTGTAAGAATATAAATATGTTTAAAACTTTAGAAGAATTAATAGAAATTATTCGTTCTAGAAAAAATGCAACTAAAGACAAATCTTATACGAACCAACTGCTTAACAACAAGACTCTAAGCAAAGAAAAAACAGAAGAAGAACTTCAAGAATTGCTGGAAGCGATTCAACTCAATAAAAATCAAACGCATGAAGCTGCAGATTTAATCTATCATTTATTGGTACTTCTAGAATGTAACGATATAAAAATCGAAGATGTCATGGATGAACTAAAAAAAAGACAACAACAGTCCGGGTTAGATGAAAAAGCAAGTCGTTAAATTATGAGTTATGATAGGAACAATATTTTTGCAAAAATATTAAGAAAAGAAATCCCTTGTGATAAAATTTATGAAAACGACCATGTGTTAGCATTTAAGGATATAAATCCTCAGGCCAAGATTCATGTGTTAGTCATTCCAAAAGGTGCTTATGTTAATATGGATGATTTTTCTCAAAATGCTAAGAACGATGAGATTGTAGCTCTTACAAGAGCTTTGGGAGAAGTTACAAAAATAGTTGGCCTGTCATCTTATTCTGAAGGAAAAGGTTATAGATACATAGGGAATAATGGACCAGATGGAGGACAAGAAGTTCCTCACTTACACTTTCACATTATAGGTGGTGAACCCCTTGGAAGAATGGTTTCTAAAAAGTAACCATGACTCAAAGAGTTCAAAGATATTTTTTAGAAATGAAGAATAAAAAAGATTTTAACCCAGCGGTGTGTGGAATTTTTAATTTAAAAATTTTAGAACAAGGAAAAGAAGACCCCCAGTTTTGTAAGTTTTTATACCAAAAAATAGGAGAAGATTTTCATTGGAAAGATAGGTTGGGTTGGAGCCTAGAAGAGTGGAAAAATTATTTAGATAGTAAAAAATTAAAATTTTACACAGCATATATCGGAGAAGAACCCGTTGGTTACTATGAATATCTTAACCATGAAGAGACTAAAGAAGTAGAAATTACTTACTTTGGAATTTTTAAAAATTATTATGGAAAAAAAGTAGGGGGTTATTTATTAAGCCATGCTTTAGAAACAGCATGGAAACATAGCCCCAAAAGAGTCTGGGTGCATACGTGTACTTTAGATCATCCTAACGCTTTGAGAAATTATATTGCAAGAGGGATGAATATTTTTAAGAAGGAAGCAGTCTCAGTTCCCGTCTAGATCAAAATTGGGAACCTCAAATTTCTCTTTAGTATTAACATTGGTCTGGCTATTTTTTATTATAAAGGAGGTTGGTTGCTGATCGTAGCCAGCTGTTTCCCACCCAGCTATATTGAAGGTGTCTTTATTTATAAACAATCGAACAGAACCAGCGTTTTCATTATTTTTAAATTCAATCACAAAATTATTATCTTTTATTGCGATCTTTCGAATCTGATTTATTTGTTTAATAATTTTTTTTTTATCTAATATGGTTGTAAAAACAGAGTTAGCCATACGGTAGTAATAAATTTTTTGATATTTTTTTTTATAACTATTAGCGTATTATTTTTTATAATAATTTCTTTTTGTTCATCACCTAAATATCTGCAAACTAATTTTTTGGTATAGGAGAGAAAACAAGAACCTTTTTCAATAAGCTCATTGTTAGTTTGAATAAAATCAAATTGGATATTGTTTATATCGTCAAATCTACTTGCAATTTTTTGAATAATTTCTTTGTTGCTTTCTGCTTTAGCTGAGATGGATATTACAAAAAAAAAATTAAGAGACTTATTTTTTTGAGCATTAAAAGGGAAGTATTTCTCTTTTACCAGCATGGTTTGCTGGACTAATTATTTTAGATTCTTCCATTTGGTCAATAATTCTTGCTGCACGGTTATATCCAATCTGCAACTTTCTTTGTAGATAGCTAGTTGAAGCTTTGCCTTCTGCTTTAATTAAATGTACCGCCTCATCAAATAAATCATCTTTATCATTTCTCCCCACTTGGTTTCCATTTTCATCGGTTACTTCTTGAATCTTTGTAACTTCATCCAAATAATCAGGAGCTCCTTGAGACCTTAAAAAAGTTGTAATTTTTTCGATTTCTTCATCTGATACAAAAGGACCATGAATTCTAATTACCCTGCTCGCTGAAGACATGAATAGCATATCTCCTTTCCCAAGGAGTAATTCAGCCCCCTGCTCTCCCAAAATAGTTCTACTGTCAATTTTAGAAGTAACTTGAAAAGAAATTCGTGTTGGAAAATTAGCTTTGATGGTACCTGTAATAACGTCGACACTGGGCCTCTGAGTGGCCATAACGATATGAATTCCAGCCGCCCTAGCCATTTGAGCCAAACGTTGAATGTAGTTTTCAATTTCTTTACCAGCGATCATCATCAAGTCTGCCATTTCATCTACAATTACGACAATATAAGGAATGACTCTTTTAGGATCCTCCCCCACTTTCTCATTATATCCAGATATATTACGTACCCCTTCTTCTGTCATTTTTCGGTACCTATTTTCCATTTCACCCACTACCCATTTTAATGCTGCAGTGGCTTTTTTGGGTTCTGTAATAACGGGTGATAACAAATGTGGAATACCCTGATAAATTGAGAGTTCTAACATCTTAGGGTCTATTAAAATAAGTTTGCAGTGTTCGGGTTTGTGTTTGTATAAAATAGAAAGTATCAGAGTATTAATACAAACTGATTTACCTGAGCCAGTCGTACCTGCTATTAACAAATGAGGCATACTCACCAGGTCTCCTACAATAGGATAACCAGAAATACTTTTTCCAAGAGTAATAGGAAGTCTAATGTTTTTATTTACGAATTCTTTGCTAGATAAAATTTCTTTTAAATAAACTGGTTCAATATTTTTATTAGGAATTTCTATTCCAATGGTATTTTTGCCTGGAACAGTTGCTACTCTAGTTGCAATAGAGCTGGTACTTCTAGCAATATCATCTGATAAATTTATAATTTTTGAAGTTTTAATTCCAGCGGCAGGTTCAAATTCATAAAGAGTTACTACTGGACCTGCACTGACTCTTTTAATTTTTCCCATAATTCCAAAGTCCAACAAGGTGTCCTCTAAAAATTTAGACTGCTTCTCGAAGCTATCGCTCAGTTCTGTATCTGACGTTGCATTATCCGGTTCTTTTAAAAAAGATATAGAAGGCATTTTATATTCAAAAGAATTTAACCTGGTACTTCCTTGCAACGGAAGGCTAGATTGAAATTCTTGGGATGTAGGCGGCTCTAAAGTTTCGGTTTCTATCTGAGTTTTAAAAGTTTCTATCTCTTGATCTTGACTGATAGATTGATGGTTTAATATTTTAGATTTTAAAAAAGCAAATGCTTTATAAATAGTTTTGAAGATAATTTTCCAGTTAGAAACAGATAGCCCCAAACTTAAAATGAAAAAAATAAGAGCAAGAACAGCAGATGCATAAGTAACAATGTCCAAATTTAAAGAAAAAGAGGACATTAGCTTTAACAAGTAACTTCCTAAAAACCCCCCATTGCCATTTGTAGATAGCCAGAAACTTTGATCGTTATTAATTGTAAAAAATAAAGATCCGAAAATTAAGTAGAGTGTGATGAGCAAAAAAGAAATAGAAGTGCTAACTTTTTTCTGCATTCCAACCTGCACACCCAAAAAACAAAAATTGATAGCTATTCCAAAAGCCATTAGGCCAAATGCTTGAAGTATAAAATCTGTAAAGTTTACTGCGTATCTAAATAACCAAAAAATCTGTTTATCATCTGGAAAAATTAAAGTGGGGTTATTTGGCGTATAATTAAAAACTAAATAGAAAAGGCAAATACCAATTATAACAGCTATCAAACCTGCAATTTCAAGGGTTCTTTCTTTAATAAAATTTAGAATTTTTTTCATATACAACGAATCATTTACTGTTGTTTTTTAGCATTTTTTATACAATTGATAAAAATTAATCGTGAAAAATTTAATTAAACAAAGAGTAGCTGTTCTTGGATCTGGTCTAACCGGTAAAGCTATAGCCATGGCCCTTTTAGACCTCAATATAGCAGTAGATTTAATCGAACAGACTTCACCCGCCAAAAATTTCAAATCCAATGTTACTTTATCCATAAGTGATGCTTCCCTAAAAATACTTCAAAGTTTAGGAATTAAGAAAAATAAGTATAGCTTTTGGCCTCTTCAAAAAATTATTCTTTTTGATGGCCTTAAAAAAGAAGCAAAACCTGATACAGAATTTTACAATACAGATAACAAAAAATTTTTAAGTCATATTGTTAAAAGAAATATTCTAGAAAAAGAAATAAGCAATAAACTAAAAAAAGTTAAGTTTATTAAAAACAAAATTATTTCCATCGAAGGTAAAGGGTTCTTAAAAAAGATAACTTTTCAAAATAAAAAAACGTCAGAATATAATTTAATTATTGCAACTGAATTTAACAATTTAAAATTATTATCAAACGAAAAGAAATTAAATTGGGATTATTCTGAAACTGCTTATACTTTTGTTCTCCACCATAAGAAGTTAAACAATAATTGTGCTAGACAATTTTTTTTAAAAGATGGTCCTCTAGCCTTCTTGCCAATTTCAAATACACACACTTCCATTGTTTGGTCTGTTAAAAATAAATCTAATGCAGAAAAGATTATTTTAAATTATGAAGCCAGATTAAATTTTTTAAAAATGATTTCAGTGAGCTTCTATGAGGTAATTAGTTGCACGAATAGGTTGGAAAAATTTGGCTTAACTTTTGAGTTCTTGAGAAGGACTGTGCTTTCTAGAGTTTTATTTATGGGCGATATTACTCATAAAATTCATCCTATCGCAGGACAAGGATGGAATATGACTTTAAGAGATATCAACATCTTAGTTAACATTTTAAAGGAAAAATTAAACAAAGGTTATGACATTGGCGATCTTGGGATACTTAAAGAATATGAAAAAAAAACCAAGGCAAGTAATCTATTATTTGCTATGTCGATTGATTTAATAAGAAAAGCGTTTAGAAGCCAATCGCTTGCTATTACTCAATTAAGAAAGAAAAGTTTTTCTATAGCTTCGCAACCTGCAGTAATGAATAAAATTATTGATCTAGCGGACAAAGGATTGAGATTTTAAAATGACAATTTATGCACTATCAACTCCACCAGGAGTTTCTGGAATTGCCATCATTCGCTTGTCTGGACCAAACTCTCTAACAATCACTAAAGATATAATTCATGGCACAATTGATAAACCAAGAATGGCTTTGCTCAAAACCTTTTACGATTCAAAAAAAGAAATTATAGATGAAGGAATTGTTGTTTGGTATCCCAAAGGACAGAGTTATACGGGAGATGATCTAATAGAGTTTCATGTTCATGGTAGCAAAGCTGTTATCAATAAATTTTTAAATGAGCTGTCATTACGGTCTGATTGTCAACTTGCAGAAGCTGGAGAATTTACTAAACAGGCATTTTTAAATAATAAAATTAATTTATACGAAGCTGAAAGTATTGCGGACCTTTTAAATGCTGAAACAGAAGGACAAAGAATTCAGGCTTTGAGATTAAAAAATAGCTCACCTTTATTTATGAAATGGAGAGAACAAATTCTAGACGTTAGAAGCAAGTGTGAAGCTGCCATTGATTTCTCCGAAGAAGATCTTCCTGCTAGTATTCTGGAAGGAAATGTTCAAAAAATAAAGGAAATTTCTCAAGAAATCACTGTAATGCTAGATGATAGCAAAGTAGGGGAGATCATGAGAGAAGGCTTTAAAATAGCTATTTTTGGACCTCCTAACTCAGGGAAATCAAGCTTTTTGAACTTATTAGCCAAAAGAAAAGCGGCTATTGTCTCCGAAATCAAAGGAACAACTAGAGACGTTATAGAAGTTCAACTACAAATTAAAAACTTCCCTGTTGTGCTGTCAGACACGGCAGGCATAAGAGCTGCAAAAAACAAAATTGAAAAAATAGGAATTGCTCTGGCTCTTAAACAAATTACAAAATCAAATTTAAATATTTTAATATTAGATGGAACAATTAAAACAATATCAAATGAAATAAAAAAATTAATTAATGAAAAAACTTTAATAATTATTAATAAGCAAGATAAAAAAAACTTTGATGGAAGGCTTGTTTTAAAAAACATAAAGGGAAAAAAGTTTTTAGGAATTCACAAAATTTCTACTTTAACAAAATTTGGCTACAAAAAGTTAATTGAAGATCTAAAAAATATTTTGAATAGTTTACATGATCATGGT
The DNA here is from genome assembly GCF_000195085.1 of Candidatus Pelagibacter sp. IMCC9063. Classification (NCBI taxonomy): domain Bacteria; kingdom Pseudomonadati; phylum Pseudomonadota; class Alphaproteobacteria; order Candidatus Pelagibacterales; family Candidatus Pelagibacteraceae; genus Candidatus Pelagibacter; species Candidatus Pelagibacter sp. IMCC9063. The sequence goes on from NC_015380.1 coordinate 375,752, forward strand.
GATGATACGCTAATATCAAGGTCTAGGCACAGAACTTTACTAAGCAAAACGTCTAAACATTTGAAGAACTACCTTAAAATCTCTCAATCTGCAGAAATAGAAAAAACAGCTGAAGAGCTGAAAATAGCCTCAAACTACTTAAGCGAAATAGTAGGTTTTATAGGAGTAGAAGAGGTGCTTGGAAGAATCTTTAAAGATTTTTGTGTTGGGAAATAAGTCATAAAATTTGCTATTAAGCCAGATTCCTCACTTGTAAATTAATCCATGAGATATACATTTCGTTCATGGAAAATTTTGATGTCGTTGTAGTCGGAGGAGGTCACGCAGGTTGTGAAGCAGCAGCAGCGTCTGCTCGTATGGGAGTAAGTACTGCTCTTGTCACAACGAATAAAAATTCAATTGGTGAGATGTCTTGCAACCCTGCAATCGGAGGCCTAGGTAAAGGACATCTGGTAAGAGAGATTGATGCTTTCGATGGAGTGATGCCAAAAGTTTCTGATGCATCAGGAATCCAATTTAAACTATTAAATGCAAGTAGAGGTCCTGCAGTTCGTGGTCCAAGAACGCAATCAGATAGAGCACTATACAAAAAAAACATGCTAGAAAACTTAATAAGTCATTGTAATTTAAACATTATTTATGATCCTGTTACATCCTTTGTTTTTGAACAAGACAACATTAAATCAATCATCTTGGCTTCAGGAAAAGAAATAAAATTTAAAAAAATAATCTTAACTACCGGAACTTTTTTAAATGGGGTGATTCATATTGGATCACAAATGACCCCCGCTGGAAGATTTGGCGAAGCTCCTACTTCTGGTTTGTCAGAGCAATTACAAAAATTCAATTTAATGTTTGGACGATTAAAAACTGGAACTCCTCCGCGCCTCGACGCACGTACAATTAATTTTGATAGTTTAGAAAAACAGGTTGCAGATGAAAATCCTTTTTTCTTTTCTACAGAAACTAAAAAAATTAATTCCAAACAAATTGCATGCAGCATTACTTATACGAACGATGAAGTTCATAAAATTATTTCACGTAATATAAAAAAATCTGCAATGTATTCGGGGAACATTAAAGGTGTTGGTCCAAGATATTGTCCATCCATAGAGGACAAAATCGTCAAGTTTGCAGATAAGCAACGACATCAAATATTTTTAGAACCAGAAGGACTAAATGATCATACTATTTATCCCAATGGCATTTCTACATCACTTCCTGAAGACGTACAAAGAGAAATATTGTTTAATATCAATGGCTTATCTGAAGTTAAGATGATTAGACCTGGATATGCTATAGAATACGATTATGTTGATCCAAGAGAGTTAAAATCAACACTTGAATTAAAAAAAATTTCTTCATTTTACTTGGCAGGACAGATAAATGGAACCACAGGTTATGAGGAGGCCGCAGCCCAAGGCTTGATGGCAGGTCTTAATGCATCCCTTGCCGTCAAAGGACACGAGCCCTTAATCTTAGACAGATCGCAGGCTTACATAGGGGTAATGATTGATGATTTGATTACCAAAGGAGTAGCAGAGCCCTATAGAATGTTTACTTCCAGGGCTGAATATAGACTGACTCTTAGGGCTGATAATGCTGATTTGAGACTGTCTCCAATAGCAATGAGAATCGGATGTGTGAGTCTTGAAAGATGTAAAAAGATAGAGGAAAAAATTAAAAAAATAGACATGGTTAAAATTAGTCTTTCAAACGTATCTTTATCGCCTAATGAAGCCAAAAAACATGGTATTTCGATATCAATGGATGGAGTTAAGAGAAATGGAATAGATCTGCTAAGATATAAAAATGTTGATTATGATAAGTTAAAATCGATATTTAAAGAACTTCCGGATTCTGAAGAAGATATAATAGGTCAGCTAAAGATAGAAAATCACTACAAAGGGTACTATGCAAAGCAAGATGCTGACATAAAAAAATTTAAGAAAGATGAGAATTTAAAAGTACCTAGCGATATTGACTATGATAAAATAAGTGGTCTCACAGAAGAGGTGAAGAACAAATTAAGAGTAGTTAAGCCAGAAACATTTGGTCAAGCCCTGAGAATAGATGGAATGACTCCAGCTGCAATAAACCTTTTGCTTGCTCACACAAAAAGATATAAATTTAAGCATTTAGCTTAAATTAAATGATAAAAACTGCATATTTAGATAGTATTGTTTCACGTGAAACATCGAAGAAAATAGTGAAATATTGTGATTTTCTCATAAAATATAACAAAAATCTTAATTTAATATCTAAATCTACAGAGAGTATCATTATGAGTAGGCACATTGAGGACTCTGCTCAATTGCTTAAATATATTAATATTGAGGACAACAATATCCTTGATATAGGCTCAGGAGCTGGTTTTCCAGGAATAGTAATGTATATTATTAAAAATGATCTTAATATCAACTTCAAGCTAGATATTGTAGAAAAGAGTTCAAAGAAATGCACTTATCTACAGGAGCTTTGTAAATTTTTAGAAATAGATGTGGCAATACATAATCATGATGTTAACAATTTAAAAAAAAAGGATTACACAACTTTAGTAAGTAGGGCATTTAAACCGCTAGATTCTTTTTTAAATATTTTAGATATGAGCAATATTAAGTTTAACAAAATTTTACTCCTTAAGGGCCAAAGTTATAATATTGAGATTGATGAAGCTAAGAAAAATTGGGAAATAAACTGTGATACACATGAAAGTGTTACAAATCCAGGTTCGAAAGTTTTGGTAATAAATAGTGTGAAAAAAATATAATTATGAATCATGTTGTCTCAATCATAAATCAAAAGGGAGGAGTCGGGAAAACTACCTCAACTATAAACCTTGGTTGTGCCTTTGCGAACTTAGGCCAAAAAATTTTAATCATAGATTTGGATCCACAAGGTAATGCATCAACAGGCGTTGGAATAGAAAATAACGATAGAGATAATTCTATCTATAGACTCTTAAACGACAGAAATAACTTGCAATATTACGTGAAGCCAACAAAAATTGAAAATTTAGATATAATTTGCGCAAATGTCGAATTATCCGGATTTGAAACAGAGGTTGCTGAGGTTAAAAATAGAGCCTTTATATTAAAAGAGATATTAGGCGATTTAAAAGAAAAAAATCAATATAATCAAATACTTATTGACTGTCCACCATCCTTAAGCCTTTTAACGGTGATGGCTCTGGTAGCGTCTAATTCAGTTATAGTCCCCTTGCAGGCAGAGTTTTTTGCTCTTGAGGGTCTTACGCAGCTCTTAAAAACAATAAATAGAATTAAATCCAGCTTAAATAAAAGCTTAGAAATAGAGGGGATAGTCTTAACAATGTTTGATAAAAGAAATAAGCTTTGTTCTCAAGTAGAAGATGAAGCTAGAAAATTCTTTAGTGAACAAGTTTATCAAACAATGATTCCTAGAAATATTAGAATTTCTGAAGCGCCTTCTCATGGTTTGCCAGTTCTTGTCTACGATAAATATTGTGCAGGTTCAATGGCTTATGAAAAATTAGCATTAGAGATTATAGATAAACAAAAAAAATTAACTTTGCAGCATAATGGTATTAAATAATTTTAAATCAAAAGGATTGGGAAAAGGATTGGCAGCATTGTTGGGTGAATCAGAAACTAAAGAACCATTCATTGAACAAAATTTTACTTCCGAAAAAGTTGCAACTCATCTTTTAAAACCAAATAGATTTCAACCAAGAAAGAATTTTGATAAAAAACAATTAGATGAATTGGCTCAATCTATTAAGACTAGAGGAATTATTCAGCCCATTGTTGTGAGACCATCTAATGACAATACATTTGAAATTATTGCTGGAGAAAGAAGGTGGAGAGCAGCACAGCTAGCACAACTTCATGAGATACCAGTTGTTAAATTAGATGTAGATGACACGTTAGCGGCTGAGTTTGCTGTATTGGAAAATATTCAAAGAGAGGGTTTGAATGCATTAGAAGAAGCAGATGGCTACAAACTATTAATGGATAAGTTCGGCTACACCCAAGACAAGCTTTCGGAAATGATAGGAAAGAGTAGAGCTCATATAGCAAATACTTTGAGGCTTAAAAAATTGCCAGTAGAAATACAGGATATGATTACCCAGGGAATACTAACGCCTGGACACGCAAGAACTTTAATAGATGTGTCTGGTAATGTTGAATTAGCTAAGACTATCGTGAATAATAACCTGTCGGTACGTCAAGCTGAGTTTCTGGCTAAAAAAACACATTCTTCATCCATTCCAAATAGTGATAAATCTAATAAGGCCATAGATCCTAACCTCAAAGAGCTCATAGAAGATCTTCAAAATAAAACGGGAATGACGGTTAATATCTCTCATAAAAAAAAATCTGGAGGTACTATCGGTTTTCACTATAAGAACCTATCGCAACTAGAATTTTTGATTAAAGCTGTTAAAGAAAATTATTAAAGTTAAATATATCTATTATCTAAGCAAGACTTGTTAGAAGTAGAAACAATAAATTGTTGTAGGATTATATTAGAAACATCGTAATTCTTTTTACATTCTACTTCAATATCGTAAACAATTTCCATCAGCTGTTTTAATTCAGATTTATCCCATCTCCTCAGTTGTTCTTTGACCATACTCTTTTCTTTCCAAAAGATAGGAGGCTTAAAGCTTTCAACAAGTTGATTGGGGTCCTTATCAGCAATATCAGATTCTAGAATATCTATTAGTTTTTTAACTTTGTATTTAAGTGCAGCTAAAATTTCATTGAAATTAATTCCCTGTTCGTAAATATTGCTAAGCACTTTATTAATATTTTTTTTATCACCTAATAAGCAAAAATTTATGATTTCAAAATTATTACTATTCTCTGAAGAATGAAAAATAGTTTTTAAGTTTTCCTCAGTAATTTTGGATGTGTTTTGAATGAGTTGAACCTTACTAACGGCATCATTAATATCCTGGCGGTTAAGAGAGTTTATCTCAAAAATAGAGTTTATAAATTCCCGAGAAACTGAGATCTTGTTGTCTTTTAATTTTTGAAACAAAATAGATTGAAGCTGTTCAGGGGTATCGTTGTAGCAAGCTATGCACGTAAAATTTGTAGATGTTTCTGCTAAATTTCGTAGTTTAGATTTTTTAGTTAGAGGGCCTGATAAAAATATTATCTGTTTATCATTATCTTGTGCGTTTTTTTCATCATATAATTCTATTATCTTATCTGTTGATTTGGATATGACCACCATCTCCTGGTCTCCAAATAGACTTTCTGCGTTTATTAACTGGTCGAATATATCTTTATTTTGTAATAAATACTCTTCTTGGTATTTCTTTATTGTTAGATTCTTAGTAGTCTTTGCTTCTGCTGTAATTATGTTTTCTATTTCGGATATTAATGAAAGATTTTCTCCATACAAAAGAGTGAATTTTTTTTTAAGAAGTTCTTGAAAGTTTAAATTAAAACTTTTGACTATCATTTCTGTTGTCTAGAAATAAGTTGTAATTTAAATTTAATTTTTTGAGTTAGATTTTGCATTAAATTATTTTTTTCAATTCTACGTGTTTCTTGATCTGAGCTTAAATTATTAGAAATGGGAAGCTTCCTGGAAGCAGAAACGCTATCTGTAAGCAGACTTACATTTTTATTATTTAATATATTTATAGTTATATTAAGAGTAATCTGTTCTTCTGTAACTATCCCAGAAGTGTTTTGTGCAGTTGAGGTTGAACTTTCTGAAATTACAAAATTTACTACCAATCCTTTTGTTCCCTTTTTTTCTTCTAAATTTAAGTAATTCTTGGCCAGATAAATTAAGTTGTTATTTCCAGTATAATTAATTTTTTGTATATTTAGATTGGATGAATCAAAATCTTTCAGCATAGGAGTAAATCCACAGCTAGATAGGACCACAAGAATAGAACAAATAATAACCTTTTTAATCATGAACAACAAAATTTATTAACTTATTTTTAACATATATCTTTTTGATAATTTTTTTATTTTCTAAAAACTTTTTAACATTATCCAGCTCCAAACTCATTTGAAATAAATACTTTTCGTCCATATCGTTTTTAGCCTTTAAAATCGACCTTTTTTTACCATTTATTTGTACAACAATATTCAACTCGTCTTGTTGCAAAAGGCTTTCTTTAAATGAAGGCCATGGCTGCAGGTGTAGATTTTTGTTTTTAGTAATTCTTTCCCAAATTTCTGAAGCCAGATGTGGAATAAAAGGATAAATTAAAACTACAAATTTTTTGACAATAGAAATAAATTCATCACGGTCGCAGTTTTCATTTATTATATGTTTATTAAAACTATTCACAAATTCATAAAATTTTGCAACTGCAACATTGAAGTGAAAGTGTTCTATATTCAATGTAATTTCCTTAATACATTTGTTGATGAGTTTTTTCAGTTCTAGCTTTTTGTCTTTTGATATTCTTGTTGTATCTGAAATGCTTTGTATCATTTCTGTCATTAACCAAACTTTTTGAATAAACTTATGGCAGCCTACAATCCCTTCTTCACTCCATTGAATGTCTCTTTCGGGTGGACTATCAGATAGCATAAACCATCTAACTGCATCTGCACCGTAAATATCGATAACAGACTGAGGATCTACAACATTTTTTTTAGATTTAGACATAGACTCTGATGAGCCAACAACTATCTTTTTCTTACTTGTCTTTTCAAAAGTATTTCCATTTTCTTCAACAACGTCTTCGGGATATACCCATTGACCATCTTCCGTTTTAAATGTTTTATGACAGACCATGCCCTGAGTAAACAAACCTTTAAATGGCTCTTTAATTTCGTATTTAGTTTTTAAACTTATGGCTCTAGAGAAAAAGCGTGAATATAATAAGTGTAAAATAGCATGCTCCACACCACCGATATATTGGTCCACAGGCATCCAATATTTTGCATCATCCAGATCATATCCAACATTGTGATTGTTGCTTGAACAAAATCTTAGAAAGTACCATGAGGAATCAACAAATGTATCTAATGTATCTGTCTCTCGCGTAGCTTTCATACCTGTCTTAGGACAAGTGGTGAATTTCCATGTTGGGTGGTGTTCTAGAGGATTCCCAGGCTTATCAAAATTGATATCTGCTGGAAGTTTTATGGGTAAGTCTTTTTCTGGAACTGGAATAACAGCTCCATCTTCTCTATAAAGAATAGGAATGGGACAGCCCCAATAACGTTGTCTAGATATACCCCAGTCTCTTAGACGAAAAGTAGTTTTTCCCTTACCTTTATTTTCTGATTCAAATTTTTCTATAATTTTTTCTTTAGCATTTTTGATAGTCAGTCCATTCAAAAAATCAGAGTTAATTAAAATCCCATCTTCAATGTAGGCTTTATTTTTTATTTCAAAAGATTCTTCTTTTTGTTTTGATGGAAGAATAACAGGAGTTACTTCTAAGTTATATTTTCTAGAAAAATCTAGATCTCGCTGGTCATGAGCTGGACATCCAAACACTGCACCCGTTCCGTAATCCATCAACACAAAGTTAGCAAAATAAACTGGTATCTTTTTATCTTTAATAAAAGGATGGTCTGCTAAATAGTCACTTTTAAAACCAAACTTATCAGTTTTGGCGATCGCTTCATCAGTATTACCTATTTTATAACACTGCTCCTTAAAGGATTTAAATTCATCGCTTTGTTCGTATTCTTTTGCAATAGGATGATCGATTGCAAGAGCAATAAAAGATGCTCCAAAAATAGTATCAGGCCTCGTAGTAAAAATAGTTATTTTTTTATTCTCTTTAGAGGAAGTAAGATTGAATTCAATTTCGCAGCCCTTAGATTTTCCAATCCAGTTCTTTTGCATTAACTTAACTTTTTCAGGCCAATCTTTTAACGTTTCTAAAGATTGATCCAAATCTTCAGCAAAATCTGTAATTTTAAAAAACCACTGTGATAGTTTTTTTTGAACAACTTCTGCACCCGACCTCCAGCCCTTACCATCTACCACCTGCTCGTTAGCTAAGACCGTGTTATCTACTGGATCCCAGTTCACTAAACTTTCTTTTTTATAAACAAGATCTTTTTTATAAAGATCTAAAAAAAACTTTTGCTGATGCTTATAGTAATCTTCATTACAAGTGGAAATTTCTCTTTCCCAGTCTATAGAAAAACCCAGCAACTTTAATTGGGATTTCATGGTTTGGATATTACTATTGGTCCAATCTTTTGGATGAAGCTTATTTTGAATAGCAGCGTTTTCTGCAGGCATACCAAATGAATCCCATCCCATAGGGTGCAATACATTAAATCCATTTAATCTTTTAAAATTAGCGACCACATCACCTAAGGTGTAATTTCTTACATGCCCCATGTGAATTTTGCCCGATGGATATGGAAACATCTCTAGGCAATAAAACTTTTTTTTAGTTTTATCTTCTCCCGCTTTAAAAATTTTATTTTCTTCCCAAAAGGAATGCCACTTTTTTTCAGCAACAGTGTGATTAAATTTTTCTACGATCATTTTGTACAATTAGCGCATTACATTTGATCGCGCAATTAAATTAAGAAAACCCAAGCTTTTTTGAGTTTGTTTTTTATTTAAATAGCTTTTTAAAGCAAAGCCAAAGATGTTTAAAGATCGAGCTTTATGAATGTTGCTTTCGTTAACCCCTCCCAACGCACAAATGTTAATTTTTGATGTAAAATTATTTTTTAAGAGATTAAATTTTACTATTCCCATAGATTTTTTTTCTGGGTGAGAAGAAGTAGGGTAGAGAGGAGAAACAAAAACTTGTGAACAGCCTTGAGCTTTTTTTATTCTTACTTCTAGATGATTGTGAGCAGACCCAATAACACTTATTTTTTTTTGACAGCTATGATTTAAATATCGAAGTTGTTTGTTAAAATTTGGAATGTAGAGATTAGCACTTAGTTTCGTTGCTAATAAAAGATCATTTGAAATAAAAAGAGAATGTCCTTGTTTTTTTACAAATTTTTTTATTTTTAAAGCTCTAGCTATATAATCTTGTTTTGAATAGTTTCGATAAATAATAGATACATTTTTTAACTTTTTTAGCAGTGGAATATTGATACTATTCAACTCTTCTAAAAAAAAATAAATTTGAGTTTTTCTCATTATGAACAACATAGTACAAAATTTTTTAAATATAAGAGATGAATTAACCAACTCAAACCTTAACCCTACTGTGATTGCTGTTAGTAAAACTTTTCCGCTAGGACATATCAAACCACTCATTGACCACGGCCATAGAGTTTTTGGAGAAAATAAAGTTCAAGAAGCAAAGCAAAAGTGGTCAGAGCTGAAAGATTCCTTAAAAGGCTTGGAGCTTCATTTGATAGGAGGATTGCAGTCTAATAAGTCCAAAGAGGCAGTGCAGCTCTTTGATTATATACATTCAGTAGACAGCATGAAGCTTGCAAGTGAGCTATCAAAAGCTGAGGCTAAACTGAGTGTAAAAAGAAAATATTTTATTCAAGTAAATGTTGGAATGGAAGAACAAAAATCAGGTGTTTCTAAAAAAGAGGTTGAAAATTTATTGAAATACTGCGTGAATGAAAAAAATCTAAATGTAATAGGGTTGATGTGCATACCTCCATTTGATCAAGATCCCACCCCACATTTTAATCATTTAAACGAACTTAATAATCACCTTGGTTTAAAATTTATTAGCATGGGTATGAGCGACGATTATATGAGTGCTGGAAAGTGCGGGTCTACTCATGTCAGAATAGGTAGTAAAATATTTGGTTCTCGATCTAACCAATAATTTTAATTTTTTCCTTTTTTTTATTTTTTTTAGCAAATTTAAAAAATCTTTTTTTGTAAGCGCTATACATCCTTGGGTTGGTTTATATTTTGGTTTTGTTATATGAATAAAAATAGCACTTCCTTTTCCTCTTATTATTTTTTTTGTATTATATTCAACAACTAAAATTAAATCATATAGGTGATCTTTTCTATAAAGCCGTTCTCTATGAGAGTTTTTTTGCAATGCAATTAATTTGTTATAATTTTTTCTTCTTGGGTTATCTTCCCACGCCATATTTTTTACAATGGGTATAGTTTTAATCTTAGTGACAATTGTTTTAATTCTATCCTTCCTGAGAAAGAGCTTGTTTATATGAAATGTCCCAATTGGGGTGCATCCATCACCCTCTTTTTTAGATTTAATGAAGCCATTTTTACCATATGCACATTTGTAGCAAATTTTATTGTACCAAAGCTCACTCTTATTATTTACTATCATCATAAAAATTTATAATTTCATCATATGCACAATTATTCAATAGTCACAGTCGGTTCAAAGGACTTCTTCGAGTGCCTTCAAGAACAAAAGCTAGACTACAATGTAAATCAATTGAGCACGTTCAAGGAAGCTAGCCACTTGTTTAAAAACTATAATGTTCAGGATGGTTTTGTTTTTTTATTTTTTTTAGACAATCTAGAAAAAATTAAAATTGCAGAGGCTAAAAAAATTATGTTTCCCAAAATTTTTTTCTCTTCTGATCCTAAACAATTCAAAGATTTAAAAAAAGATAATTTATTTAGTACTTTTTTACAAACTCCTATCAGCTTTCTTGATTTAGAAAAAATTATCAAACTATCAATTTTAAAATTTAAGTTTCACTTCCAAGCAAAAATTGAAATTGGACGGTATATATTAGACAAAAACAAAAGAACTTTGTCTATTGGTAGAAAGAATATTAAGCTAACTGAAAAAGAACAGGACATTATTGTTTATTTGTTTGGGAAAAAAGACGGTGCGAATAAAAAAGATATTATGAAAGACATTTGGTCTTACTCAGATGAGGTAGATACTCACACCTATGAAACGCACCTTTATAGATTACGACAAAAAATACAGTTAAAACTAAAAGATAAAAATTTTATTGAGATTAAAGAAGGTAAATATTTTCTTAATCAATAAGAAATGAAAAAAAGAAACCCTATAGCCAAAGATTTAAGAACTCCAAAATATAAAAAAAGAATTGTGAAACCCAAAAAAGGAAAGGGTGCTTTCAAAAGAAAAAAAACTAATTTTATAAATATTATTTTTTATAATTATTAAAAAAATTTAAAGTCAGATCTACAGCTTCATCTAATTTTTCACGAGTTTTTCCAACGCCAGACTGTTTTGTAAAACATTTTTTTGTAATTTCTTGACGATTTGTTGACTTTCCGTCTGCGAATTGCCACGAGCCGTCGGGGTATCTTAATGCAATATTATTTGTGCACCCATTAACTGCCACACCTTTTCCAATAACTCCATTTAAACTAAAAAAATGATTTACTTTTGGAATTGTGACCAATTTTACATTGTTACCTACTTTTTGAATTAGTTTATGATAATAGATGCAAGCTGGAAGATAATAATGACTTTCTTCACCTTTAATGATCAATCCTGGAAATGGTACTTTAACTGGGTATTGAACAGTATTACATCCAGGCTCAGCAGCCGCTATGGCTCTCCAAGGAGGATTAATTTTATTTAATCTTGAACTATACAATTTTAAAGCAGTGGCAGCACCATAACTAAATCCTGCGTAAAAAAAACGATTTTGATCAAATCTTTGGTCTTTAGATAAAATATTTTTTAATTTAATTGCATAAAAAATAGATTGAGGAAATTTTCTTTTATTACTAGGCTTAATTCCTTTTTTATAAAAAGCATCGATCAAAACTACTGCATATCCTTCTTCAGTTCCTCTTTTTGCAATTCGCTTACCCATTTCATCGGTTTTGCCACCCCACCTCTTGAACTTCATTCCATCTCTGGAACTTCCATGTTGAAATATAATAACTGGTATCTTTTTTTTAATTTCTTTAGGAAAATGAATTTGTGCTACTACATCGTCCTTACCTGGAAATTTTCTATCAGGACTCTGAAATTTAATTAATTCGATGTTTTTATTTTTTATTTTTTTAATTTGAATCTTAGCTTGAGAGTTCAAAGATAAAGATAAAGTGAAAAAAATAATGACAAAAAGTATTATTCTCATAACTCAATCTAACAATTTTAATTTAATCTCGCACCTATTTTTTGAATAATTTTAGATGCCATTTCTGTGCCTTTTTGAAGACTTTCTTGAATAGACATTTTGTTGATATGGCCGTGTAAAAAGCCTGCAGCGAATAAGTCTCCAGCTCCAGTAAGATCAACCAATGTAAGGTTTTTTTCACTTTCACATTCAAAAACTTCATTGTTATGAATGGCAACACTACCTTTATCCGATCTGGTGATTACTAATAATTTTCCAAGATTTTTTCCAAAATCCAACACCTCATCAAAAGACTTTGCTCCAATGAGATGAATAATCTCTTGTTCATTTGCAAAGGTAATATCCAGTTTATTTTTTACTAAATCTAAAAAACTTGTCTTATGACGCTCTACACAAAATTGATCCGATAGCGACATGGCAGTTTTATTTGCTAGCTTAAAAGCTTTCTCAAATGCGGCTTTCGGATCTCCTTCATCCCACAAATAACCTTCTAAAAATACAAGTTCACTTTGTTTAATTGCATCTTCTTGAATATCTTGTTCACTAATTTTTCCGGCAATCCCAAGGAAAGTGCACATCGTTCTTTCAGAATCGGGAGTAATTAAAATTAAGCAGGTTCCTGTAGGAGTGTCTTCTTTTTTTTTATTATAAAAGTAGCTAACATTTTCTTTTACTAAACTTTCTTCATATTTATTTCCAAGCTCGTCATCATTCACTTTTCCAATAAAAGAGACTTTATTTCCTAGTTGGGACAAACCCACAATACTATTGGCAGCAGATCCTCCAGCAACTGTTTCTTCAATTGTCAGATTAAATAAAAGCTTTTTAAATTCATTTTCATCTACTAGTTTCATGGTGCTTTTGGTCAGACCATTTTGGGCTAAGAATTCATCATTCACTTTACAAATGACATCTACAATTGCATTCCCGATTCCAACTACTTTCATTATACTGACATCTCCCAAAAGTTTGCTTCAAGTTTTGAAGCTTTTTTAAAAATTTTAACTAAAGACTTATAGCTATTTTTGTTAGCTTTAGTAAATAACTTATCTAGATACAGAATATTTTCCTTTGAAATATTTTGATATTCTTTAGATGCGTACATTTTAATCCAAGAAGCATATTTACTTTTCTTCCAGCTTTTTACCTTACTAAGAGTATAGCCAATTTCGCCATAACCTATGATGCAAGGTGATAGAGCCACAAATAATTCTAAATTACTTTTTCGAATACCAACCTTTAATACGTAGTCAGTATAATTCTTGTTTGCTTTTTTTTCTTTTGTTTTTAAAAGTTTATTCATAGAAATGTTGAATTTTTTACAGTAATTCTCGTGTAAACTTAATTCATGTTTAATCCCAATAATAAAATCGACTGATCTATTCCTGTCTTTTGAGTTTTTTGCTTTATAGGCAGACAAGGATAATATTTTAATAAATTTTTGTAAGAAAATATAATCTTGAAGCAGATAGTCTTTAAATGAGGACAGTTTTAATGTTCCATTTCCCAGTCCAATTACAAACTTATGTTTTGTATATTGCTTCCATTCTTTTGGTGCGTCTTGCTTTAGTTTAAAAAATAAGTTTTTACTATTATTATATATACTCATATTAACTCATTACTTTATTTTTAAATTTACAAAATTTTATAATTACACATTCTTTGCAATTTGGAGTTCTTGCTTTGCAAGTATATCTTCCATGAAGCAAGATTAGGTGATGGGCTTCTTTTAAATATTTATCTGGAACTACTTTATATAAAGCTTGCTCCACTTGGTCTGGACCTTTTCCAGGAGCTAATCCCGTTCTATTACTCACTCTAAATATGTGTGTATCTACAGCAATAGTAGGCTTTCCAAACCCTTCATTAAGTACAACATTAGCAGTTTTTCTTCCAACACCTGGAAGAGCAAACAATTTATCAAAATTATTAGGGACTTTGCTTTTATGTTTTTCGACGAGAAGTTTAGAAAGATTATAAACGCTTTTTGCCTTGTTTCTAAACAGGCCTATTCTATTGATTAATTTTTCTATTTTTTTTTGTCCTAATTTAACAAAATCTTCTGGTGTATTATAAAGCGGATAGATATCTTTGGTTACATTATTAACATTTACATCTGTGCATTGCGCTGAGAGAACCACAGAAACCAAAAGTGTAAATTTGCTTCTATATTTTAAATCACTTTTAGGATTTTTAATAATCTTGCTAAGCTCTTTGAAGATATTGTCGCTTTGAATGGTCACTTTATCTTATTTTTAAGACATCGTGCATATTGTATAGACCAGGCTTTTTTTTAGCTAACCACTTGGCAGCACTAATTGCTCCATCTGCAAATAGGTCTCTTGATTTTGCAGTATGTTTTAGTTCAATAGTTTCTTTAGCTGTTTGAAAAATTACGGAGTGAGTTCCTGGAATTTTTCCTTTTCTTTTTATAAAGAAATTTATTTTATTTGCTTTACCTTTGCCTTTTTTATTTAAAAAAATATTTCCTTTTACCTGATCTAAAGATTTTCCCTTACCTTTAGCAACTGCATTTCCCAACATCAGTGCAGTGCCAGAGGGGTAATCTATTTTCATTTTGTGATGAGAGTCGTGTATTTCCATGGAATACTCTTTTAAAATTTTTTTGGATAAAATGCCCGACAGATATTGCATCAAATTAACACCCAAGCTCATATTCCCAGATTGAAGAATAGCAATTTTTTTAGATGCTTTATTAATCTCTGCCTGTTGTTTCTTATTAAATCCTGTAGTTCCAATAATTACTTTCTTTTTAAGTTTTGTTGCTAACTTTAAAATTTGAGAAGTGCAGTTTGGTCTCGTAAAATCAATGATTACATTAGTCTTTTTAAGAGATTGAGAAGAGTTTTTTTCAAATAGAATTCCATTTTTTTTTAATTCTCTTTGCTCAGTAACGCTAGATAGATTTAAAATTTTATCTTTTCTTACTTTTTGAATAAGCAAAGACCCCATACGTCCTAACCCACCACTAATAGTAATATTTATTTTTTGCATTGATTTTTTGCAGAATTATATGCGTCTGTAAACCCTAGCAAAGAATAAGTGTCTGTAGTTTTGTTTCCTCTTGCAGAGATGCCAATAACTTTTGCCTGATTACCTTTTTTCATTTGGCGAACAATTTTAATTTCGTTATTCTTGCTTGGAAGCCATGCAAATTTTTCTGAAGATGAAAATTTAAAATTATTACTTCCAATGCTTACGTCTACTGGAATTTTTTTTTTATAAGGATAGCCCCCTGTAACACTAACCTCATCTCGAATGTTGTCCTTAGTTCTGAAGGTTACAAAAATTCTTGCTTCAGCTCGGTTTAAATTTTTTGGCTTCATTGTCATGGGCATTGATATTGCAAAACAAATTAAATCATCACCTTGTTTAGTAAAATGAGATTCCCAATTTTTAAATTTTCCTTTAATCTGAATTGCAGCAGAAGCCTTTCCAGCAATGAGCAGAGATACAAGTAAATAAAGTATGGATTTTTTTATGGACATGGATTTGAATATATTATTTGAACTTCATTAATGTCTTTTATTACTTCTTTGCTTAAGTTTAAAGAGATACTCCCAATATTAGTTTTTAATTGTTCCATAGTAGTCTGTCCAATTATTACAGAAGAAACAAATTTTTGTATTTCGCAAAACTTAATGGCCATTTGGCATGGATTTAAATCATATTTTGAAGCAACAGCATGATATTTTTTAGCAGCAGCTTCGGCATTAAGTGTTTTATATCTGGGATACCTGTGTCCAAAAAGATCCATACGACTTCCTTTTGGTAGCTTTCCATCAAAATACTTTCCGGTCAGAACTCCACTAGCTAAAGGAGAGTAAGCTAGTAAGCCCACCTGTTCTCTAATAGATATCTCTGAAAGACCTACTTCAAAACTTCTATTTAAAAGATTGTAAGGGTTTTGTATGGAGATTATTTTCGACATCTTTTTTTCAGATGCAACTTTTAAAAATTCACTAGTACCCCATGCAGTTTCATTGGAAAGGCCTATGTGTCTAATTTTTCCTTGTTTAACCAATTCGTCTAAAGCTGTTAAAGTCTCTTCAATTGAAATCGCATCTCCGCTGTCGGTGTGTTCATATTCCAATCCTCCAAATACATTGATAGGTCGGTCAGGCCAATGTAGCTGGTAAATATCCACATAATCCATTTCAAGATTTTTTAATGTTCTATCCAACGCAAATTCAATTTGTTTTTTATTTAGTCTTGTTTCTATTCCCTCAGGGCGAAACCAATTCATTCCAGACCTGCCCACAATTTTATCTGCAATAATTACTTTGTCCCGTATTTTTCGACTTTTAACCCATTGTCCTAGAATTTTACTTGTTACTCCTTGAGTATCTGCAGAAGGGGGCACAGGGTACAACTCAGCACTATCAAAAATATTTATACCTTCTTCATAAGCATAATCCATTTGTTCAAATGCTTCTTCCAGAGTATTTTGCTCCCCCCAAGTCATAGTGCCCATGGAGATCGTGCTTATGTTTAAATTAGAGTTACCAAGTTTTTTATAATTCATTTTTTTTTATCCTAGCAAAATTTTAACAAAACTATAGCTATAGTTAATTAATTTCTTTATCTAAAGGTCTTGAAATTGACAAATTTTATAGTCATATTAACTATTAATTAATTTGTAGAATTAATAACAAAGGAGAAAAATGAATTTAAACGATCGAATTAATGCAATTAAGTCCACAACTACTAGATCTGAATCAGTAAACGAAGGCTTAAGAACCTACATGTTATCTGTTTACAATTTTATGGGTTCGGGAGTTCTTTTAACGGGTGTTATTGCTATGATATTTTTTAAACTTGCAGTCGTTACAGACGGTTCAGGTAATATTGTTGGCTTAACGGGTTTGGGAAATGCGATGTATAACTCGGCTTTGATGTGGGTGGTGGCGTTAGCTCCTCTCGGAATTGTTATGTACATGAGTTTTGGAATTAAAAACATGAGTGCCTCTAGAGCACAGACTGTTTTTTGGATTTTTGCAGCTTTAATGGGTGCTTCATTATCATCTATTTTTGTTCAATACACAGGAACTAGTATTGCAAGAGTTTTTTTTATTACAGCTGGAACTTTTGGAGCAATGAGTCTCTATGGATATACAACTAAAAAAGATTTAACAGGTTTGGGATCTTTCTTAATGATGGGTCTATTTGGTATAATTATAGCATCTATTGTTAATATATTTTTAAAGTCTAGTGCTATGCATTTTGTAATTTCAATTTTAGGAGTTTTAATTTTTGTAGGCTTAACTGCTTACGATACTCAAAAAATTAAGAACATGTATCTTGCTAGTGATGGAAACGAAGTAATGAGCAAAAAAGCCATCATGGGTGCTCTAACGTTATACTTAGACTTTATTAACCTATTTATTATGCTGCTTAGACTTTTTGGTCAAAGAAGATAGTTCAGCATTAATTAATTAAATAAAAAAGCTTCCAGGTTAAATCTTGGGAGCTTTTTTTGATCCAGCACATTTTTTAGAGCAGTATTTAACTTCGTTCCAGCATCGCTCCCATTTTTTTCTCCAAGCAAAGGATAGTCCACAATTTACACAGTTTTTTTTTGGCAAATGAGCTTTGCGATGTATCACTTAACTAGTTTTAATTTTTTTTTGCTAATAACTTCCAAAATACTTTTTAATTGGTTTGAATTTTTTAATATAGATCCTGCCTGGTCTCTTATAGAATATTTTTGATTTCTGCTTTTGGCACTTAAGTTCTTTATGATCTGATAAAGCGGGTTTTCCGTTGCTTTTCGATAAATATTAAAACCAACAATATTTTTATTAATAAAAATAGCATAATCTTTCCATTCACCGACAGACACCATGGAACCATATAAATTTAGTATTTCTCCAAGTTCTTTTTTATTAAAAAATTTTTCTTCTTCGAATTTTTGATTATGAATAACCTTATAACGAAACATTATTATTCTATTTTATACTTTTCGATGACCGAAATCTGAAAGAAAGTGTAGACTATGGTAATAGGTATCATTCCAAAAACTTTAAACTGAACCCAGAAGTCCTCAGATTGAGTTCGCCACACCAGCTCATTAAGTATAGCAATAAAAATAAAAAATAAATCCATCTGTCTGTGAGAATATTCCATCCAGTGTCTGTTAACTTTAAGCTTTCGCCAAGAACTTTTTTTAGAAGAGAGGTCTTTAATATGAGCTTTCCATATAATAAAGCGACGGCAAACATCAAGTTGATAATGGTTGGCTTCATGTAAAAAAAAGTTTTGTCATTAAAATATAAAGTAAGTCCACCAAATCCAGCAAGTAAAATACCGCTTATCAAAGGCATAGTAGGAACCTTTTTCTCAGTTAAATAAATGAAAGATATAGCTATAGTAGTTGCAATTATTAAGGGCAAGATAGCTTCTTGCATTCCATATTTTTTATAAAATATAAAAAAAATTAGTAATGGCCCAAAATCTGTAATAAATTTAATTAACGACTTATTCATGAAAAAATTATTTATTTTTATATTTATATTATTTAGTTTTGTAACACAAAATTTGCATGCAAAAGATTTTTTTTATGAAATTTATGGCCTGAACTTAAAATTTATGGAAATCCAGTTCTCCAACAGTCCTCATCGGGAATTAGCAACAAAAATTAAAAGCAAGGGTCTTTTAAATTTGTTTGTTTCTTTTAAAGGAAATGGTTCATCTAAAGCCCATGCTAAACAAACTTCCTATCAGTTTCAATATCAAAAGAAAAAGAAGGCAAGATCAACCACTATTGTTTTTAAAGATAGAAAAGTTATCAAGAACATCTCCCAACCTGCTAGAAAAAAACAAAGAAATACTATTCCAATTGAGGCCCATCACTTACAAAATATTGTTGATCCTCTTACCGCTATAAATCAACTTTTGTTTAATCAAAAAAATAAATTAAATTGCAACCAAATAACGAAAGTTTTTGATGGATCCGATGTTTTTTATCTAATTTTATCGGAGCAGAGCAATAAAGAGCATATTGTTAAGTCTTCAAAAATTACTTTCAAAAAACCATTAAGAAAATGCAAACTGCAATATCAAACAGTTGCAGGCCACAAGGCAAAAGACGAAAAAAAATTTAACAAGTCTTATGTGGATATTTTTTACGGAAAGCAAGACACGATATATTTGCCTTACTTTTTGAGGACGAAATCAAAAATTTCACTTAAAATGTTTTTGAAATAATTTATTTAACGCTTGATTAATTTTGGATCATCACTATCTTCAGAGTAACAATGCAACCTAAACAACTTAAAAAAGCAAAGTTTTCCATCGGTGAAGTTGTCAGACACCGCCTGTTTGAGTTTAGGGGTGTAATTTACGATGTGGATTTTCAATTTAACAATTCAGACGAATGGTACCAATCCATACCAAAAGATGCGAGACCAAGAAAAGACCAGCCCTTTTATCACCTTTTAGCTGAGAATGATGAAATTACCTATGAAGCGTATGTTTCTGAACAAAATTTAGTTCTTGATGACAGAAGCGATCCAATTGGGCATCCTTTATTAAATGAAATATTTAAAGGAAAGACCAAAGATGGTCTTTATCTTAGACCGGTAAACTAAACCTACGTTACTTGCCTCAAATTCAACAAGATTAGTACAATTATAAGACAAATTAACCAAATATATGAATCGTAAGTGTCTGGTTTGGAGTTTTATTTTCATATCTCCCTTCTCCAAACCAGACAAACTTTGTCACATTTTTTCTCATTATTTTTATATATAACATCTCAGCATGTTCAGTTTATTTCAATTAAAAAAAATATTTCAATTGAATGACAATTTTTTTTATTGGTTAAAAATTACTTTTCTTTCCTTAATAATATTTGGATTAATTTTATCATTGATTGTTTCGCCCAAGGATTATTTGCAAGGAGACACCGTTCGCATTATGTATGTGCATGTTCCGGCATCTTGGCTTGCGCTCATGATTTTTGCTGCAATGGGTATAAGCTCAATTATAACTTTAGTATTTAAAATTAGAGTTTTTACTATTTATGCTAAAAGTTTAGCGCCTATTGGCTTCACTTTTTCATTAATCTCTATTTTTACAGGTTCGTTGTGGGGACAACCTACCTGGGGGACTTTCTGGACGTGGGATGCAAGATTAACTTCCATGCTTGTTTTGGTTTTTTTTTATATTTTTTATATTCTATCTTGGAAATTCATTAGTAACTTTTTTGTAGCTGAAAAATATTCTTCTATTTTAGCTATTATGGGCCTAGCCAATCTTCCAATTATTAAATTTTCTGTTGAATGGTGGAATACTTTGCATCAACCGGCTAGTATCAAACTTACCGAGTCTCCAGCTATACACCCATCCATGCTCATGCCTTTACTAATTATGTTTTTAGGATTTTCTTTATTTGCACTATTTATTTTTTTCATACGATACAAAACTGAAGTTTTGCAGCTACAAGAAAACAAACTAAATAAAATTTTAAAAAAATGAATCCATCCAGAAAAAAAAGATTAGCTTATTTTTTGGTATCTGTAGTAGTGGTTTTGCTATTAGTAAAGTTTATTTTTAATTCTTTGCAAAAAAATACTATATATTTTTTCTCACCAACGGATTTGTCTCTAAGCGTTGAAAATCCTAAAGGGCTCATTAGAGTTGGGGGTCTAGTTAAGAAGGGCTCAGTTCAAGAAAAGAAAAACGAAGCTATCTATGCTTTTGTAGTAACTGACCTAAAGAATGATATTTACGTTGAATACAAAGGGATATTGCCAAACTTATTTCAAGAAGAAAAAGGAGTGGTCGTGGAAGGAACCTTGAAAGATAAAAAATTTTTATTAGGTAAAACTATTTTAGCAAAACATGATGAGAATTATATGCCACCAGAAGTAGCTGAGGCTCTAAAGAAAAGTGGAAATTGGAATAAAAAATATGATCAGTAATTTGGGTGCTGTACTGCTAATTGTATCTTTTTTAACCACTTGTTCTACGCTATTTCTTTATATTAAAAACAATATCATTCAAAAATCATCAATTTATTTTCAATTTTTTTTATTTTATAAAGTTAGTTTTTATTTAATTCTATTTTCATTTTTGGTTTTAATAGTTTGTTTTACTATTTCAGATTTTTCAATAATTTCTGTTTATGAAAACTCTCATACAGATAAACCCTTGTTCTATAAAATATCTGCTGCTTGGGGAAACCACGAAGGTAGTATGCTTTTATTTATTCTTGTCATTTCCCTGTATGGAGTTTTATTTTTGTTAAATAGTAAAAATATTAATGACCCCTTGAGAGCTTGCACTATTTTTTTCCAAAGCATTATTCAGCTAATTTTTTTATCTTTTTTAATTTTTACATCCAATCCTTATAATAAAATATTTCCTATCCCGGCCCAGGGGCTCGGATTAAATCCTATTCTGCAAGATCCTCTATTAGCGATACACCCCCCTTTTTTATACTTGGGGTATGTGGGATTCTCTTTGGTTTTTAGTTTGTTATTAGCAGCTCTTATTTTGAAACAGTACAATTCCGGTTGGGCCTCTATTGCTAAAAAATGGATCATGTTACCTTGGTCATTTCTTTCTTTTGGAATAGCACTTGGGTCCTTTTGGGCTTACTACGAGCTAGGTTGGGGAGGTTACTGGTTTTGGGATCCTGTTGAAAATGCTTCTTTAATGCCATGGATTGCGTCTACAGCTTTAATTCATTCGATTGTGGTTATGGAAAAATTGAAAAAACTTTTTGCCTGGACAGCAATTTTAACCATACTTACTTTCTTGCTAAGTTTATTTGGAACTTTCTTGGTGAGATCGGGAGTTTTGAACTCTGTACATGCATTTGCTAACGATCCGGAAAGAGGAGTTTATATACTTCTAATTATTTCCGCTATTACCCTAGGATCTTTAATAGTTTATATTTTAAAATTCCCAAAAGAATCAGCAAGTAATAATAGTTTTGTTTTATTCAGTCGAGATTTTTCTATTTTACTAAATAACTATTTTTTAATTTTTATTCTAACTGTAGTAATAGTTGGCACCACATACCCAATATTGTTATCAGTTTTTACGGGAGAAACCATTTCTGTTGGGCCGCAGTACTATAATACAATTTTAGCACCTTTCATCTTTGTTTTTCTTATTCTAATGGCCATAGGGCCCTTGATGAAATGGAATGGTAACTCACTAATTCCAACGAAACAAAAAATATTTTTATTTTTTCTAGTTTCTATTTTTTTAACAATCTTAATCAGCTTCTATTTAAGTAAGTCTAATTTTATTTTTTTATTAGGGGTTTTGTGCTCTGTGTATTTGATCACATCAGTTTTTTACGAGATAATTATGTATAAAAAAAATTCTTTTATTAAACAAAATTTTTCAAGGTTATTTTCTCATTTAGGATTTGGATTGTTAATACTGGCAATCACACTCAATCATTTTTTTTCTAAGGAAATAACTACTAAAATAGATCTAGGAGAATCTTTTTTTAAACAAGGAGTTAAAATTAATTTTTTAAAATTAGAATCTAACAAGGAAAAAAATTTTGAAGAGTTATTTGGAAGTTATGAGATAATAAAAGACAATAAAACTTTTATCCTTAAACCTAGTATAAGGAAGTATAAACAGCCTCAGCAATTTACCTCAGAGACAAGTATTCAAAGCGATGGTCTTAGCGATGTTTATATTGCCATGGATTATGCTGGGGACCCAAATGCAGGAATAGGAGTGAGGTTTTATTATAACTATTTTGTCAGGTTAATATGGGTTTCATTCGCCTTAATTACTATTGGGGGAATTATGAGTTTTGTTAGGAGGGGAAATGAAAAAACAATTTAAAATTTCTCTTTTTGTATCTATCATCGTTATTTTTTTTGTAATTTTTTACCATTCTTTAAAAGCCAATAATAAAAATAATCCCAATGTAATGTTGAACAAGGTGTTACCAACAATAGAGCTTACTTCCTTTACCAACTCCAACCTCAAGCAGGTAATGCCCATTATTAATAAAGATAAATATTATTTAATTAATATTTGGTCTTCTTGGTGTGTACCTTGTAGGGAAGAACATCCAATACTAATGAAGCTAAAAAATAAAATAAAAATTTATGGAATTAATTATAAAGATAAAAAGACAAATGCTACCTCCTTCCTAAATAAATTGGGTAATCCATTTTATTTTACTGGATCTGATAAAGATGGTAGTGTTTCTATAGAAATAGGAGCTTATGGTATTCCAGAAACATATGTTGTTAACTCTCAAGGTTTAATTGTTTTTAAGCATGTGGGTCCTCTTAATAAAAAAATTTACCTAAGAATAAGTGAAATGATAAAGTGAGAAATATATTTTTAATTATATTATTTGTTTTTTTCATTCCAGCCCAAATTGCAATGGCATCTGATGAAAGAGAAATAAATATTTATAAAAATATAAGGTGCCTAGTCTGCCAGGGTCAGTCACTCAATGATTCAAATTCTGACTTTGCTGTTGATTTAAAGAAAGTAATTAAGAAAAAAATAACCAACAAACAATCAGATAAGGAAATTTATAAATATTTAATAGAGCGTTATGGAGACTGGATTCTTTTTAACCCTCCTTTAAAAATAAATACCCTGCTATTGTGGGCATTACCCTTTCTTTTTCTTTTTGTGGGGGGACTTTTGATTTATCAAAAATACGTATTTCTTGATAAAAAGCACCAAAACCAAAAATTGTAGAAAATTCACTTTTTTTTTCTAAAATTTAATAGTAGATAGCTAATAATGAAGTACATTTTTAAATTTTTTATTCTTTTGATTTTGATCAGTGGAGCAAAGGCTCATGCAGGTGAGCTGAAAACTTCATTATTTCAATTTGATGTTGAACACGAAGATCAGCAGGCAATTTCATTGGGCTTTAATTATAACTTTGATCGCTCTTATGAAACACCAGTTGGAAAAGTAGAGCCATTGTTAGGTGCATTTATGACAGAATATTATGCCGGAATGGTATATGCAGGAGCTAAAATAGATTATAAAATTGGAAGATTGATTGTTACTCCATCCTTTTCACCTGGGATTTATTCGTATGGGTCTGATAAACGTCAGGAAGAAGGAACAAAAAAAGGGAGATCCAAGAATCTGGGACAAATTCTAAATTTTAAATCTCAGATTGATATAGGGTTTGATATTGGCTCTTTGGGAGTATTATCTTTGGGTCTTAGCCATATTTCTAATGGTGATTTGGCTGAACACAACCCAGGCGTAAATAACTATCATTTTAATTTTTCAAAAGAGTTTTAAGTTTCTATGAAACTCAGTGACTGTCACAATGTCATTGACTTTCGAAAACTTGCAAAACAAAAACTTCCTTCTCCCATATTTCATTATATAGATGGCGGAGCTGACGATGAGGTTACTTTAAAGAGAAATACAGAAGCTTTTGAAAATTGTGATCTGATACCCTCTGTATTGACAGATGTCAGTAATATAGATTTGTCTACAAAAGTATTGGGACAAAAAATAAAATTTCCTCTCTTTTTTTCACCAACGGCAATGCATCAAATGTACCATCATGATGGAGAGGCAGCGACGGCCAAAGCTGCTGAAAAATTAGGAACTTTTTTTAGTTTATCTACGATGGCAACTACAAGTATCGAAGATGTTTCTAAAGCATCTGATGGTCCCAAAATGTTTCAATTGTATATTCATAAAGATCAAGGTTTAACAGACAATTTAATTGAAAGATGTAAGTCATCAGGATTTAAAGCAATGTGTTTAACGGTAGATACGATTGTTGCAGGAAATAGAGAAAGAGACCATAGAACTGGTTTTACTACTCCACCATCTTTAACATTATCTAGTCTCTTAAGTTTTGCAATGCATCCAGAATGGAGTCTTAAATATTTATTAGGAAAAAAGTTTTCTTTAGCAAATATAGCTCACATGACGAACAAAGGAACTAACATTGAAATGTCTATTATGGATTATATCAATCAACAGTTTGATACTACTATGAACTGGAAGCATGCTGAATATGCTATTAAAAAATGGAATGGCCCCTTTGCTTTAAAGGGGATTATGTCTGTAGAGGATGCAAAAAAAGCAATTGATATTGGAGCTTCTGCCATTATGATTTCTAATCATGGAGGAAGACAATTAGATGGCTCTAGAGCCCCCTTTGATCAGCTGCAAACTATAGTAGATGCAGTAGGAGATAAAGTGGAAGTTATATTAGACGGAGGAGTTCAAAGAGGAACACACGTATTAAAAGCTTTAGCTTTAGGAGCCAAAGCTTGTTCTATAGGAAAAGCATATTTATATGGACTTAGTGCTGGAGGACAAGTTGGAGTAGAGCAAGTAGTTGGTAAATTAAGAGATGAGATCCAAAGAGGAATGACCCTGATGGGCTGTAGATCGGTAAAAGAATTAACTAAAAATAAAGTTTTGTTTAGGTAAACGATATGAAAATTGCTCAAAGTTTTTCTAGATTAGGAACAGAGTCGGCTTTTGAAGTTTTAGCTAAAGCTAAAAAGTTGGAATCGGAGGGACAAGAAATAATAAATCTTGGAATTGGCCAACCTGATTTTAGAACTCCACAGCATATTGTGGAAGCAGGAAAAAAAGCTTTAGAAGATGGGCACCATGGCTATACAGCTGCCAATGGAACTCTAGAGTTAAGACAAAGTGTGTCTGTGCATATTAAAAAAATGTATTCAGCCAGCATTGACCCATCCAGAATACTAATTACACCTGGCGGAAAACCAACCATATACTTTGCCACGATGCTTTTTGGAGAGCCTGGTGGAGAAATTGTTTATCCAGAACCTGGATTTCCTATTTATGAATCTATGATTAATTATTCTGGAGCCAGGGCAGTTCCTATGTATTTATCAGATAAAAACAATTTTTCTTTTAATGCCAAAGAAGTCTTGTCCTTAATTAATGATAAGACGAGGTTATTAATTCTAAATAATCCTCAAAACCCGACAGGAGGATTAATTCCGAAAGAGCAAATTGATGAACTGGCCAAAGGATTGGAGCAATATCCTCATGTGGCTATCATGAGCGATGAAATTTATAGTAGACAAATTTATGATGGAAACCAAATGCCATCTTTCTTTTATTATCCAAAATTATATGACAGGTTAATCGTATTGGATGGTTGGAGCAAAACATATGCCATGACCGGATGGAGACTTGGTTGGAGTGTTTGGCCTGAACAATTAATTGAACACGCAACACGAATGGCAATTAACAGTTATTCCTGTGTTTCTGCAGCAAACCAAGTTGCTGCTATAGCAGCTTTAGATGGCCCACATGATTTTCTTGAAGACATGATGAATAAATTTAATAAAAGAAGAAAGCTAATCGTAGAGGGATTGAATTCTATTGATGGAATTAGGTGCAACAATCCAGGAGGGGCATTTTATGTCTTCCCCAACATCAGCAAAACAGGCCTAACAGGAGCTCAGTTTGCTGATAAATGCCTCTATGAAGCTGGTGTGGCAATTGTTCCAGGTACTAGTTTTGGAAAATCAGCCAATGATTTTGTAAGATTTAGCTTTGCAAATTCTTACGAAAACATTGAAAAAGCGCTAGAAAAAATAAAAAAAATTTTATAATTTTCTTCACAATTTGCACGGAATTATCTGTAAAAAGTGTAAAATTTATTATAGTTTTGTGAAATGTCTTTAGTTATGCCAAAGCCTGACGACGCTATTTTATTGAAATCAAGTAGCATTATTAATGGTCTTAAAAAAATTTCCAAACACGTGCTTTCGGAAGAAGAAGAAAAGTCAGTTTATGAAACTGACGGCTTAAGTATTCATCGTCAAAAACCAATTGCGGTAGTGTTGCCAGAGAATACAAAAGAAGTGAGCCAGATTTTAAAATATTGTTTTCATAATAATGTAAAAGTAGTCCCTAGAGGTGCCGGAACGGGCCTTTCTGGAGCAGCATTGCCATTAGAAGATTCGGTATTAGTGGTTTTGGGAAAATTTAATAAAATTTTAGAGATTGATTTTGAAAATAGGTGCGTAGTTACCCAGCCAGGGGTAACGAACTTATCAATTACAGGGGCCGTTCAGCATGAAGGTTTTTACTATGCTCCAGATCCATCTAGTCAGATGGCTTGTTCTATAGGAGGAAATATATCGACTAATGCCGGAGGCGTTCATAGCCTAAAGTACGGAGTTACCACCAACAATGTTCTAGGGGTAGAAATGGTTTTAATAGATGGAACCATTATACGCTTAGGAGGAAAAAATTTGGATGCAGAAGGTTACGATTTGTTAGGAATTGTTACTGGTTCAGAAGGATTGTTAGGTGTTATTACGGAGATTACAGTTAAGATTTTAAAAAAACCACAATCAGTTCGTGCTGTTCTAATTGGCTTTGACACTAATGATGACGCTGGCAACTGCGTAGCAGACATCATTAGCGCTGGTATTATTCCTGCAGGAATGGAAATTATGGACAAACCATTAATCATTGCTACAGATAATTTTGCTAAAGCAGGATACCCAAGAGACGTAGAAATATTGTTAATAGTGGAATTGGATGGAACAGAATCTGAGGTGAATACGTTAATAGAAAGAGTTTTGGAAATTGCAAACAAAAACAAAGCTTCCTACAACCGTGCAAGCGAAAGCGATGAGGAACGTTTGCGTTTTTGGAAGGGAAGAAAGGCTGCCTTTACTGCTTTGGGTGCTATTTCACCAGATTACATATGCATGGATGGTTCTATACCAAGAAAAAAATTAGGTATTGTATTAAACGAAATAACTCGTTTGTCTAAAAAATACGAATTAGCTGTCGCGAATTGCTTTCATGCAGGAGATGGTAATTTACATCCTCTAATTATGTTTGATTCAAATAATAAAAAAGAATTAAAGAAAGCAGAGTCGTTTGGAGCTGATATTTTAAAATATTGCGTTAAAGTTGGCGGTGTTCTTACTGGAGAGCATGGCGTAGGAATTGAAAAAAGAGAGCTTATGTGTGAGATGTTTAATAATGATGATATTCAACAACAGCTCAATTTAAAGAAAGCTTTTGATGAGAAAGGCCTTTTAAATCCTGGTAAAGTTTTCCCAATCTTACATAGATGTGCAGAGGAAGGAAGAGTTCATGTTCATAAAGGAAAAACAAGATTCCCAGACCTTCCCAGCTTTTAATGCCTGGTATTTATTGTCCAAATAATCAAGAGGAAATTTCTCAGTTTATTTATGATTGTTATGAATCGAATAGACCCATAGAAATTACAACTTTAAATTCCAAGCCCATAGGCAGAAGTGTTCAATGTTCACAAACATTAGACCTAAGAAAAAATAGTGGAATTATAGAATACCAGCCAGAAGAACTTTATATTAAAGTGAAAGCCGGAACGCCTTTAATTGATATTCTAGAAGTTTTAAAATCAAAAAATCAAATATTAGGTTTTGAACCGGTAGATCTTGGATATTTGTACAATGGAAAACCAAATTATGGATCCATAGGTGGGATAGTGTCTTGCAATCTATCAGGACCAAGGAGGTTTAAGTCTGGATCTTTAAGAGATCACTTATTAGGATTTACCGCAGTTAATGGAAAGGGAGAATGTATTAAATCGGGGGGAACAGTAGTTAAAAATGTTACTGGATATGATCTTAGCAAATTATTAGCTGGGTCTTATGGAACATTATCAGTTCTGACTGAGCTAACTCTTAAGGTGGTGCCCAAGCCAGAATTTTCTGAAACTTTTGTGATGTATGGTTTGACACCAAAAGAAGCTTCGGAAGTTTTTTCTAAAGTCATGAAAACTTCTTTAGAGATTTCAGGAGCATGCTATTACCCAAAAAAGAATATTGATTTTCTCCGTTTAAATGATTTAGACAACTCAAAAACAATCACTGCTTTGAGAATTGAGGGTCCAAAAAACTCAGTACAAGAAAGAATTGAAAGTTTAAATAAAATGTTCAAAGACACAAAAGAAAAAACAATTTTAGAAATTTATCAGTCAGATTTATTCTGGAAGATTAGCGCAAACCTTGAATGCTTTAACAATTCACAAAAGATAGTAGCCAAAATCTCTCTTCCACCAACCGAAACTACTGGTTTTATCAGTCAATTTTGCGAAGATGAAATGATGGATATTAATAATAAATATTTTGTAGAGTGGGCGGGTGGATTAATTTTCTTAGAGATTGGTAATGAAGATCCTTCTTATCTGATATTAGAAAAAATGAAAAAATTTTGCAAAGAAAAGAGTGCACATATTACGATTATGAAAGCCGACAATACATTTAGAACCACTGGATTTTTTCTTTCTAGCTCTGATGAAAATATCAAAATTTTAGCATCTAGAGTTAAAACTAGTTTCGATCCAAAAAGTATTTTAAACCCAGGGAAAATTTATGCAGGTATTTAATGCAAACTAATTTCACAAAAAAACAGCAAGAAGATCCCGAAATAAAAAATACGGAAGATATCTTAAGAAAATGCGTTCACTGCGGAATGTGCAACGCAACCTGCCCGACATTTCAAGTATTGGGAGATGAATTGGATGGTCCAAGAGGTCGAATTTATTTAATCAAAGATATGATTGAAAACAACAAGGCTCCTACTGAAAAAGTAGTAAAACACATAGACCGTTGCTTATCTTGTTATGCATGTATGACCACTTGTCCCTCCGGTGTAAATTATATGCACATTATAGATCATGGAAGAAATCACATTGAAAGAAATTACAAAAGGCCTTTTTTAGATAGATTCTTAAGGAACATGCTCTCCTATGTTCTTCCTAGACCCAATATATTTCTTTTGCTTGGTTGGTTAACTAAAATTACAAAGCCACTCTCATTTTTTATGCCAGGAAAAATTAAAAATATGGTTGCATTGATGCCAACTAATTTTCCAAAGGCACAACATAAAGCAAAAAATATTTTTAAACCTGAAGGCAAGACAGTTGCTAGAGTAATTTTATTAACTGGATGTGTTCAAAAGGTAATATCACCACAAATCAACGATTCTACTATAAATATTTTAAACAGACATGGTGTAGAGGTTCATGTGTCCCAAGAGGTGAGCTGCTGCGGTTCATTAAATCATCATTTGGGAAAAGAAAAATTAGCTCACAATTCTTTTATTCAAAACATTAATGCTTGGACAAAAATTTCTGAAAAAAACCCTATAGATGCAATTATTGTTAATACATCAGGGTGTGGGACAACTTTAAAAGACTATGGCTTTATTTTTAAAAACCATCTAGATACAAATCTTAGAAAAAAAGCCAAGCAAGTTTCGGAATTGGCAAAAGATGTTACGGAATACTTAGGAAAAAATATAAAACTTAATTTTATTGAAAATAAAAAACAATATAAAATTGCTTATCATTCCGCTTGTTCCATGCAGCATGGTCAAAATGTTCACCAACAACCAATAGATTTATTAAAAAAATCAGGGAATACTATTTTGGAGATACCCGACGGACATTTATGCTGCGGTTCTGCTGGAACTTATAATTTGTTACAAGAAAAAATGGCAAGTGAGCTTCTGAAGAGAAAAGTAGAAAATATTGATAAAATTAAACCAGATTTTATTTCAGCAGGAAATATTGGCTGTATTACACAAATTGCAACAGGCTCATCCATACCAATAGTGCATACTATAGAATTATTAGATTGGTTTACGGGTGGCATCAAACCAAAGCAAATAAACACGGAATAAAATGAAAAAAATATTAGTGACCAGAAATTTATTACCAGAAAATGAAAAAAGAGTTTTAGATTTATTTAATGCAACACTAAACAAAGAAGATAAAGTTTTATCACCAGAAGAAGTAATTTCTTTATCTAAAGACTGTGATGGAATTTTGTGTGTTGGCGGAAATAAATTCGATAAAGAAATTATAAGCAAACTTTCGTCTAGTGTTAAAATAATAGCAAATTATGCAGTAGGATATAACAATGTAGATGTTGATGCTGCAGAGGAACGAGGAATAGCAGTAACCAATACGCCAGAAGTTTTAACAGACGCTACTGCAGACATATCTATTTTACTTTTACTTGGAGCTTCTAGAAGAGCTTATGAAGGAAGAAAGCACGCGGAAGCACAAAGTTGGAACTGGTCTACTAATTTTTTAATGGGTAAACAAATGTCGAACAAAAAATTAGGAATTTTAGGAATGGGCAGGATTGGAAGAGCAGTAGCCCAAAGAGCCAGAGGTTTTGGAATGGAAATACATTATCATAACAGAAATAAATTAAGCAGTGATTTAGAATTGGGTGCTATATATCATAAAGATGCCAAGTCTCTTTTTGTAGAAAGTGAATTTTTATCTATTAATTGTCCTGCAACTGCTGAGACTACAAATTTACTTAATGAAGAAACAATTAAATTTTTGCCAGATAAAGCTGTTGTTGCGAATGCTGCTAGAGGAGACATCATCGATGATAGGGCTATGATCCAAGCAATGAAAAGCGGAAAAATTTTTGCTCTTGGTTTGGATGTTTATAATGGAGAGCCAAGAATAAACAAAGAGTATCTAAAGCTTGATAATCTTTTTCTACTTCCGCACCTTGGAAGCTCCACTAAAAGAACTAGAATCGATATGGGTGATAGAGCTATAGATAATTTAGAAGTTTTTTTTTTAGGGAAAAAACCTAAAGACCAAGTTAACTAAACAACTTTAAGTTGAAAAACAAAAAAATTTCATTCTTTAGTGTTTTTTTTATAAAAAATATTATTATTTATGAAGACTCGGGCAAGCTTAAGTGATTAAATATTCTTAACTTAAAACTAACACGGGAGAAAACAAAATGTCAAAAAAAACTATTTCGTCTAACTCAAGACGAAAATTTTTTAAAGTGGCAACTAGCGCAGTTGTTGCTGGAGGATTGCTTGCAGCCTGTAAGCCAGAGGATAATACGAAAAAGTCTGGTGCTGCAGAAAAATCCGTTAAACTAACTATGCAGGCAGCTTGGCCATCTGGAGCTAATATATTCTTTGAAATGGCTCAAGATTATTGCAACATGGTGAGAGATATGTCTGGCGGAAGCTTGACGATCGATCTTAAGCCAGTTGGTGCGGTAGTTAAAACTTCAGAAATTGGACAGGCAGTAAGTTCAGGCATAGTTGATATGGGTCACTGGGTGACTGCATATTGGTATGGTAAGAACGCTGCAGCCTCTCTTTTTGGAACCGGTCCTTCATATGGAATGTCATCACAAGAAGTAATGGCATGGATGGAGTACGGCGGAGGAAGAAAGTTATATGAAGAAGCAACTGCTAAAGTTGGGTTCAATTATACTGGGTTCTTTCATATGCCTATGCCAGCACAACCTTTTGGTTGGTTCAAAAAGAATGTAACTAAAGTGTCTGATGTTAAAGGAATGAAATACAGAACAGTTGGTCTAGCGACTAACGTTTTGACTGCTATGGGAATGGTCGTAAGACAATTACCAGGTGGTGAAATTCAACCAGCAATGAAAACAGGTTTGATTGATGCTGCTGAATTTAACAATCCAACATCTGACTCACAGTTTGGAATGCAAGATGTGTCTAAACATTATCACTTAGGAAGTTTTCATCAATCTCAAGAGATGTTTGAAATTCCTTGTAATACGAAAAGACTCAAAAGCCTTTCACCTGCTCATCAAGCTATCTTAAAAAACGCTGCTTATGCTGCGAACTCAGATAACTACTTTAAGGCACTAAGCAGATATTCTGAGTCTTTATCTATGTTGATGAACAAGCATAATGTTAATGTATACCAAACATCTGATGAAATCTTAGCTGCACAATTAAAAGGCTGGGATAAAGTAATCGGTGATTTTGTTAAGAAAGATGCATTCTTTGCAAAAGTGGTAAAATCTCAAAAAGACTATGCTCGAAGAACTATGAAGTATTTGCTGATGAATCAGCCGAACTACAAGTTAGCATATGAAAATGAGTTTGGACCTATCGGACAAGTTAAAATCTAATTAACTTTACAAAATTAAAAAGGGGAGATACCAATCTCCCCTTTTAAATACACTACAAAAATATTTTTTAGAAAATTAATGAAACATTACATCAAGTTTGCAGATGCTTTGAGTACCTCAATGGGGAAAGCGTTTTCATGGTGCATAGTAATATTAATGGGTGGAACTGTGTATGAGGTGATTATGGCGTATGTATTTAACGCTCCCACACTTTGGAATTTTGATTTTAGCATGCAGATGTATGGAGCAATTCTTATGATGTCTGGAGCTTATACTTTAGCTCAGGAAGCTCATGTACGAGGAGACGTTATTTACAGATTATTTACCAATAGAGTTCAAGCTTCAATCGATTTCGTACTTTATTTTATTTTCTTTTTTCCAGGAGTGATAGCTCTTGCATTTTATGGGTATGAATATGCTGCGTTAGCTTGGAAAATAAAAGAAACAAGCTGGAGCAGTCCTGCGCAAATTCAAATTTATATGGTAAAGGCAATGATACCATGTGCGGGAGTTTTATTAACAATTCAAGGACTTAGTGAACTATTTAGATGTATCATTTGTATTCGCACAGGACAGTGGCCTGCAAGAATGGTAGTTGCCGAAGAAACAGAAAAAATTTTAATGAAAGCAGCTGAAGAAGGAAACGTAAAAGA
Source organism: Candidatus Pelagibacter sp. IMCC9063 (assembly GCF_000195085.1). Classification (NCBI taxonomy): domain Bacteria; kingdom Pseudomonadati; phylum Pseudomonadota; class Alphaproteobacteria; order Candidatus Pelagibacterales; family Candidatus Pelagibacteraceae; genus Candidatus Pelagibacter; species Candidatus Pelagibacter sp. IMCC9063. Next base: position 409,322 of record NC_015380.1, read on the forward strand.
TGTTGTTTAGTTTAACCAACCCAGAAGTGGCCATCTTGATGATGGGTATATTCCTATTTACAGTTCTGCTTGGTTTTCCGATTGCGTTTACATTAATGGCAATGGGAATTGGCTTTGGATACTATGCTTATTATGATTCAGCCTTAATGGAGCATCTATTTGACAATAGGATTTTTTCTTTATTTGTTCAGAATACTTATACGGTTATGGATAATAATGTCTTAACCGCCGTACCTCTATTTTTATTTATGGGATACTTAGTTGAGAGAGCTGGAATTGTAGCAAAATTATTTTTTGCAATAAGGCTAGCTGCTCATAAATTGCCAGCTTCCATGGCGGTGGCTGCGTTAATAACTTGCACTTTATTTTCTACAGCAACTGGAATTATTGGTGCTGTTGTAACTTTAATGGGTCTACTTGCTTGGCCAGCAATGATAAAAGCTGGGTACGATAAAAAATTTGCTTCAGGAATAATTTGTGCGGGGGGATGTTTAGGAATTTTAATACCACCTAGCATTATGTTAATTGTTTACTCTGTTATTGCTCAACTATCTCCACTAAGATTATTTGCAGCTGCAATTTTCCCTGGATTGTTGCTTGCAGGCTTGTATGTGACTTACGCTATTACTAGAGGGTGGTTAGATCCTTCTATCGCTCCCAAGCCTAAAGCAGAGGACAT